>CAXUHU010000008.1:0-3396 GCA_964250925.1 uncultured Acetobacteraceae bacterium | reverse complement strand
CCACCGGCCGGGCTGGGGGGCGGGGGCTGCGGCGGGGGCCAGCCGGGCGCGCCAAGCGGCCAGCGGGGCGCGCAACGCGTCCAGCCGATCGAACGTGCCGCGCCCGCGCATCACCCGACCGCCCAGGAACCAGGGCCGCACGGCACTGCGGTAACGTCCGTAGCCGCCGAAGATCTCGTCGCCGCCTTCGCCGCATAGCACCACCTTCACCGCCTGCCGCGCATGGCGGGCCAGAAACCAGCTCGGGATGATGGCGTAGTCGGCCGCAGGATCGTCCATCGCCGCCACGATCTGCGGCAGATGGCGCCAAACCATCGCGCGCGTGATCTCCACGGCCTGGTGGCGTGCCCCGACCGCGTGGGCCACGGCTGCCGCCTGGACCCGCTCGTCTGCGGCGCCGGGCACGTCGAAACCCGCGGTAAAGGCAAGCGGACGCGCGTTCATCCGCGCCATCACCGCCAGAATGGCCGCGCTGTCGATGCCGCCCGAAAGAAACATGCCGTAGGGGACGTCGCTACGCTGGTGCAGATCCACGCTCTGCATCAGGGCCGCCTCCAGCCGCGCCAGCGCGTCTGCCTCGCCGATCGTTTCCGGCCCGCCATCCGGCAATGCCGGCACGCGCCGACGCTCCACGCATCGCCCATCGGCGATACCGATCGTCTCGCCCGGCAACACGCGGAATATGCCTGGAAAGATGGTTTCTGCTCCGGAGCAAAACTGCATCTGTAACAGCTCACCCCGCGCCGCCGCCCGCTCGCCCCGGGGGCACAGCCCGGCGGTCAGCAGCGCCTGCGGTTCGGAGGCGAAGGCGATGCCCTGCGGAATGGCCGCATAGTATAATGGCTTGATGCCGAACGGGTCGCGCGCCAGCGTCAGCGTGGGCCCGGCGCGGTCGTGCACGGCAACCGCGAACATGCCGCGTAGCTGCGCCGCAAAGCCACCCGCGTCCTGGCGAAACAGGTGTAACGGCGGCTCGCAGTCGCTGCCGGTGGCAAACCGCGTGTCGGGCATGGCGGCGCGCAGTTCCGGCGCGTTGTAGATCTCGCCGTTGGCCACCAGCGTGGCCGGTCCGTCGGCAAAAGGCTGGTTGCCGCCAGCCAAGTCGATGATGGCCAGCCGGGTATGCACCAGCGCCGCCTGGCCGATCACCAGGGTGCCGGCCCCGTCCGGCCCGCGATGGCCCAATGCACCGGCCAGGGACGCCAGCACCGCAGGGTCGGGCGGCGGTGCGCCGGGGAGCAGCGCCAGCCCCGCAATGCCGCACATCAGGCACGCCCCGGAGTTGTCATGGAACGCGGCCCACGTGGTCGAAAAACTCCCGCCAGCGCGCCACCACGGCCCTCTCCGCGTAGCCCTGCTCGTAGGCGAGGCGGGCTGCCTGAACCATGGCCGCCGCCTGGGACGGCCGGCCCAGCACACCCTCGATACCCGCCGCCAGCGCAATCGCACTCTCCTGAGCCACCAGCACGCCGTGGCGCCCGCTCTCGATCAGCGCACGCGGCCCCTCGGCCATGGACGCGACCACGGGGCGGCCTGCTGAAAACGCCTCCAGCACCACGTTGCCCAACGGCTCGTGCCGGCTTGGGCAAGCCAGGACAGTGCTGGCCGCCAGCAGCGAAGCGGTGTCGGTGCGCCAGCCCAGAAAATGCACCCGGTCGGCCACGCCGGCATGGTGCGCCAGCCTTTGCAGGGCCACACGCTCCGGCCCATCGCCGGCGATCGCGGCGTGCACGCAGCTTAGCCGACTGATCGCGGCGATCAGGATGTCGAACCCCTTGTTGCGGTGCAGCCGCCCCATCGCCAGCACCACCGGCCTACCCGCCGGCACCGGCAGCGCAGCCGGTTTCGCCCCGGCCAGGTCGGGCACAAAGTTGGGGAGCATGGTCACACGCGCCTCCGGCCAGCCCTGGGCCACGATCCAATCGACCATGCCCGGCGTGTTGCCCACCAGGTGGTCGCAGCGGGCAAACTGCCGCAGGTCGTATCGCCCACCAAGCCGCCCCACCAGAACCCAGGGACCGCGCGGCGCGTGGCGTGCAGCACGCCCCATCCAAGCGACGGCCACGCGTGGAGCGAAGCGGCGCAGAGCGCTCGCCGCCCGCCAGCGCGTCCAGACGTCCACGCGTCCGCCGAAGCCCAACTCCACCGGCGCCAGCCCATCGGCGCGCAGCCGCGCAGCCCGGCCGGCATCGGCGCGTATGATCGGCAACACCGCATCGCCGGCGCGCGTCAGCCCGGCACACAGGCGCTCGAAAAACAGCTCGGCGCCCCCCTGCGCCGCACCGGCCATCAATTGGGCCACCCTCACGCCAAGTTGGCCAAGGCGGGCGAGCACTGGCACTGCAGCAGCCCGAGCGCGGCATCCACCGCCACCTGCACCGGCAGCGCCGCCATGGGGGCCGATCCTGCCGGTTCCGCCTCCACCACCGCCGTGCAGCGGCCGACCGGCGCGTATTCGCTGGCCGAGGTGGGGCCGAACAACCCCAGCGTAGGCGCGCCAGCGGCCGCGGCGAGGTGCATCAGCCCCGAATCGTTGCCGACGAACAGCGTGCAGCGCGCCAGGCACGCTGCCGTCTCCGGCAGCTTCAGACGCCCCACCAGATCAATGGCCTCCGGCAAGGCGCGCAGCACGCCCGCCGCACGCGCCCGCTCCGCATCACCCGGGCCGCCGAACACGGCCACCCGCGCCCCTGGCAGCCCTTCCGTCAAGGCGCGGGCCAGCAACACGTAATGCTCGGCCGGCCACATCTTGCCGACCCAATTCGCGGTGGGCCCCAGGCCGATCCACGCCGCGCCGCCCGGCAGCAGCGTTCCGGCGAGCGCGCGGTCGGCCGGACCGGTCCACGCCACCGGCACAAGCGGCCCCGCCAAGCCCAGTGCGCCGGCGATATGGGTCAGCCGGTGCCCGGGCCGGCGGCCCCCGCGCATGATGGCGCGCCGCCGCGCCACCAGAACCACGCTCAACGCCGACCCGCGCAGATCGACGATCAAATCCCAGACGCGCCATGCCACTTGCCGCCACAGCGCGGCCCAGTGCAGGTCACCCCGCCGCTTCTCCACCTGTATCACCCGCTCCAGCCCCGGCATGCGCGCAAACACGCCGGCCGCCACCGGCCCGCAAGCGATGGTAAATCGGGCGTCCGGATGTGTGTTCAGCAAGTAATCCAGCAACCCGGTGGACAACACGGCATCCCCCAGCCGCGTCGCCGTAATAAACAGGATCCGCATGGCGGCACCCTACCCCGATCACCCAAGCCGCGCACCCACCCGCTGCTTGCAATCTCCCCCCACCCGCATTAATCAATCCACGGAATGCGGGCGTAGCTCAGGGGTAGAGCACAACCTTGCCAAGGTTGGGGTCGAGGGTTCGAATCCCTTCGCCCGCTCCAGTCGGCC
>CAXUHU010000007.1:0-60173 GCA_964250925.1 uncultured Acetobacteraceae bacterium | reverse complement strand
GCAAACTACATCCGCCATTGCGGCTACGGACACCCTGGCTGAAACTGCTCTAGCCCCCGTTACCAGTTCGGTGCCGAGCTGCTGGGCCAGGTTGGCCCGCCCTGGTGCGCCCTCCGCTATGATCTGCAGAGCCTGCCTGAGATGACCCGCGCGTGCCTTGGCCTGCAACGCTCCAACTCGGTCTGCCTCGCGCGCCTCATCGTTGCTGACAAGCTGCATGATCGCCGCGATGCTGCCCTGTTTGGCCGCGCTGTCCAGCTTGCGCTTGAGTTCGAGCCGTGTCGTACGGCTCTGCCAGTCTTCAAGGGCTGCGAAACCGGACGACATGAGCCACTCGGCCAACCCTGGTAGTGGGGCGGGATGAAGCCGCTCCTGCAACCGGCTGAACAGGCGCAGGACGACGAGCCGGTCGGCCGGCTTGGCGAAGCTGGTGATTTGCGACAGTCCAGTGGTTAGTGCCGCCTCGGCACGGGCGGCCAAAAAAGCGGCGATATGGCCGTCGATCGGTGGTCGGCTTCGGTCCGTGCCGGCCGCTACGGCGTCCAGCGCCGGGAGCAGGTCGGCGGCACGAACCACCGACTCGCCCGCGAGCAATGGCGATTGACAGGGCATCATCGGGTTTGCGCCATACGTCAGTCGTTTCAGCCCGCCTGCCGGGCCGCGCGTGTTCAGCCAAGCCCGCCAATCGCGACGCTCGTCCCGCACGCCCGCCTGCTCGGGCCGGTTCCGGCCCAGTATGGTGAACGATGCAACACCATCCGTGGCGACCAGCTCCTCCAGGGTGTTCAGCGCTTCCGGCGCGGCACCGGCCAGGGCGCTGCCGATGCCGTCGGGCTGCACGGCCACGCCTCGCCAAACCAGCGGCGCCAACGGGTCGATCGCGGCCACGCAGCGCATCACGAGCTGGGCTTCGCTGCAGCCGTCGTCCGGGCCGCTCTGGTCGGAACGGCGGACGATGTCTTCGATGCGCATACCGAGTTGCGGGTCGCCCAGGCAACGCCGCAGCCACAGCTCGACCTCGCCCGATCTCAGCATCTGATGGGCCCGCTCGGGGTGCAGGCCGAGTTCCAAGGCGAGCGTTCGCGCCGACCAGACGGTCTTGCCACCGACGTTGAGGCCGACCTGCGCCCCGCGGGGCGGGCGGGAGGCTACCCGTCTGGCACGGGCTTGTTCGGGTTTCAGCAGCAAGGCGGACGATGATCCGGATCCTCGGCCAGCATTCCGCGCAGCAGATCGCCAAGGAGCGGCGGCGGCGGCGTGTCCGACGTCAGGGCGGCATAACTTCCGATTTCCGTCTTGAGACGCAGCACGTCATCGTCGTCCATGCCTTCCAAGGGAACACGGCCGAGCGCCAGGCTGAGCAGTGCCACGCCCAAGGCATACACGTCATCGGCGATCACGCCGTCGCCGCGCCCGGCTGGAACACAGCGGGCCATCGTCGGTGGCTCGAAGACGGCAGGCTGCAAGCTGGCCGGAGGCGCGGCCCAGAACGGACCGAGGGTGACCGGATCGCCGGGGCCCGCGCGAAACATATTGTCGAGATTGATGGCGCGGTGTGTCAGCCCGCGCGCCTGCAGGGCCGCCAGCGCGGATGCAGCCGGCAGCAGCACGGAGGCGATCAGGTCCGGCTCGCGCCAGGGTTGAAGGCCGGCGCGCACCGGCATACCAGGCAAGCCTTCGGCCACGATGTACCATCCGGACTTGCCGGCCAGGTCGCGTCCGCACCCGCAGTCCAGCGGCATCATGGCATTGGGCACGGACGCGCCGTTGCGGGCCAAGCCGATTCGCGGGCGCGCCGGTAAGTCCGGCCGCGTTTCCACCGCGATCAGCTTCTGTGCCGGGTCCCGCCGATCGACGACCGTGAAGGCCCGCAAGCCTTGTAGCTTGGGCCCTGGTCGCGACGGGTCGATGGTGTAGTGGGTGGCGATAACGCCGTTTGCGTCCGGCATGCCGCACCCTAGAGGTGGGCCGGTTAAGCAATCGCCAATGACGGCGTGCGCCGTCAGTCCTGGAAGGGGTCGCGCACCATGATGGTGTCGTCACGCTCGGGACTGGTGGACAGAAGCGTCACCGGCGCTTCCACCAGTTCTTCGATGCGGCGCACGTATTTGATCGCCTGGGCCGGCAGCTCCGCCCAGGAGCGCGCGCCGCGTGTCGAGCCCTGCCAGCCGTCGATGGTCTCGTAGACCGGCCTAGCGGCCGCTTGCGCGGCGGGGGCAGCCGGCAGGTGGGCAAAGCCGACACCCTGAACATCGTAGCCGGTGCAGATGCGCAGCGTCGCCATCCCATCCAGCACATCGAGCTTGGTGAGAGCCAAGCCCTGTATGCCGCCCACCTTCACGGCTTGGCGCACCATGGCGGCGTCGAACCACCCGCACCGCCGTGGCCGGCCGGTGACCGTGCCGAATTCGTGGCCGCGCTCGCCCAAACCACGCCCGGTCTGGTCCGTCAGCTCGGTGGGGAACGGGCCCGAGCCGACGCGGGTGGTGTATGCCTTGGCGATGCCGAGCACGAAGCCGACGGTGGAGGGGCCCACCCCGGTGCCGCTGGCCGCTGTCGCCGCCACCGTATTGCTGCTGGTGACGAACGGGTAGGTGCCGTGGTCCACGTCCAGCATCACCGCCTGTGCCCCCTCGAACAGGATCCGCTTCCCATTCCGCCTGAGCGTGTCCAGGCGCTCCCAGACAGGCTCGATGTAGGGCAGCAACTGCGGCGCCATCGCCAGCAGCCCGTCCAGCAGCACCTGCTTCCCGAACGTCTCGGCGCCCAGCCCATGCAGCAAGGTGTTGTGGTGCAGCAGCAGGTCGTCGAGCTTGTGCGAGAGCGTGTCCGGCTCGCCCAGGTCGCAGGCGCGTATCGCGCGGCGGGCGACCTTGTCCTCGTAGGCAGGGCCGATACCGCGTCCCGTGGTGCCGATCCTGGCCGCACCCCGCGCAGCTTCGCGGGCGCGGTCGATTGCGCCGTGCAGCGGCAGGATCAGCGTCGCGTTGTCGGCGATCCGCAGCGTGTCGGGCGTCACGTGCAGGCCCTGCGCTCGCACGCGGGCGATCTCGGCCAACAGCGCCTCCGGATCGACCACCACGCCGTTGCCGATAATGCCCAGCTTGCCGCGCACCAGGCCCGAGGGCAGCAGGCTCAGCTTGTAGGTCTGGTTGCCCACCACCAGCGTGTGGCCGGCGTTGTGGCCGCCCTGGAACCGAACCACGACGTCGGCCCGGCTGGCCAGCCAATCGACGACTTTACCCTTGCCCTCGTCGCCCCATTGGGCGCCGATAACCGCCACATTGCCCATGGTACTTGCCTAGCAGAGAACAGTCGCAGCGAGAGACGTCGGGTCAAACATAGCTTGGGGCACGCTGACCGCCGAAGGTCGGCCTGAAAGCACCGTTAGCCGACGCGCTTGCTGATAGAACGAGGCACACCGTTCTCCAACACGTGCGTACACCCGAGCCGGATCGCTTCGTCGCGGGGGTCGCAGAAATCAAGCCCGGCCACCGTCGCAAACCGGCCACGCAGCGCGCGCGCGACCGCCGGGTCGGTCCCCACGGGCACGAAGATGCTCAGCCTTGGTGTGGGCGTAGGCGCCGCGCGCAGCACCGCGTCGGCGAACAGGGTCACGCCCGTGGCCGGCTCGCCATCGCTGGACAGGTAGCGGCCGCCGCGTCCCAATTCCTCGTGACGGCCGGGGGCGAACACGGTCATCGCGATCCCGGTGTGGTAGCGAAAGCCGCGAAACTCCAGCGGGTCGATGGTGAGGCGAAGCCGGGGCGCCTGCGCGTGCAGCAGCATCACGACCTCGGCCAGCCGAGCGGCCAGCGTCCGCAACGCAGCGGGCAGGCTTGCGCGTTCAAGCGCGGCCAATGCGGCGTGAGCCGGCCCGGCCGCCTGCAGCAGGCCGGTCAACATCGGGGCTAGCGTCCCGCCCTGTTCCGCCACGCCGGCTGCGTCCTTGCGGTCGAGTGCGCGGGCCAGGGCGCCGCGAGGCTGACCGGTGATGCCGGCTTCGTCGAGCAGCGCCGGCGCCAGCGTGGGCAAGGTGAGGTCCAGGCTCAAGTGCTTCAGGCCGATCGCGCCCAGGGCCTCGGCGGCCACCAGCATCGCTTCGGCGTCGGCCGCCGCGTTGTCGGCGCCGATCAGCTCGATGCCAGCCTGTGGAACCTGCCGGTCCGTATCACGCTGGCCACGCACGCGCATGCACTGGCCGGCATAGGACAGGCGAAGCGGGCGGGGCGCATTGACCAGCCGGGTTGCCGCGATCCGGGCGACCTGTGGCGTATGATCGGCCCGCAGCGCCATCATGCGGTGGCTGTCAGGATCCATGATGCGGAACGTCTGGTCGGCCGTGGCAGCCCCGGCGCCGGCCAGCAAATTGTCCTCGAACTCCATCAGCGGCGGTTTTACACGCGCGTAACCGTGGCTGGCGAACACCGCCATCAACGTCTCGACGGAGGCGGCCTCGGTTTGGGCGTCCGGCGGCAACAGGTCCCGCAGGCCGGCGGGCAGCAGCGCAGGGTGACGGGGGGGAAGGTCCATGGGCGGCGGCTATAGCATTCGCCGGTTGTGGAGCAAGCTGCGCTGCAAGCTGCTCTGGCGCCCTCAACCGAGTTCCGTATCTTTGTGGCCGTCGGTTGTGTTGCATTGCAGCAACCCCTAACGTTGCCGCATGCTTGCCATGGATCGTCCTGCCGGTATCGCTCTGTCCCAGGCGGAGCCGCCCGAGCCCGGCGCTGTGCAGGCAGTAGCGCCCGGTATCCTGTGGATGCGCTTTGCCCTGCCGTTCCTGCTCAACCACGTCAACGTCTACCTGATCGAAGACGATGGCGGCTGGGCGGTGTTCGACACCGGCCTAGGCGACGAGGCCACGAAGGCCGGGTGGGAGGCAGCGCTAGCGGGGCCATTGGGTGGGCGGCGCCTGACCCGGGTCATTTGCTCGCATTTTCATCCCGACCATGTGGGGCTGGTCGGCTGGTTGGTGGCGCGGTTCGGCTGCCCGCTCTCTATGCCGCGCACCGAGATGCTGATGACGCGGATGTTGCAGCACGGCGCGCCCGCCTCGCGCGGCCCGTTCTACGCCGAGCACGGCCTGACACAGGACATGGGCGAGCGCGTGGCTGGCGAGGGCCACGGCTACCTGCGCATGATTACCGGGCTGCCGGACCAATACCAGCGCCTGGCCGCGGGCGAGACGTTGCGAGTCGGCGGCCGGGATTTCGCGGTGTTCACCGGCGGCGGCCACGCGCCCGAGCAGGCGATGCTGTACTGCGCCGCCGACGGTGTTTTACTCGCTGCCGACCACGTGTTGGCGCGTATCTCACCCAATATTTCAGTACAGGCGATGGAGCCGGATGCCGACCCGCTGAGCGAATACCTGGCATCCCTGGCGGAGCTGGGTCGCTGCGTTCCGGCCGAAACAATGGTGTTGCCCGGCCACAACGTTCCGTTCACCGGCTTGCATACGCGGCTGGCCGAACTGGCTCGGCATCACGCCGACCGCTGCGCCCTGGTCGCCGAGGCCGCGCGGCACGAACCGCGCACGGCCGCCGAACTGCTGCCTGTGCTGTTCAAGCGGGAGATGGACAGCCACCAGACCGGGTTCGCCTTCGGCGAAACTCTTGCACACGTCAACTACATGCGCAACCGCGGCGAGCTGGAGCAGATGCGCGGGCAGGACGGGGTGTTGCGGGTGCAAACTGTCCAGTCGGCATGAAGATGCGCAAGAAGGCCGAGTTGCCGACCAAAATCTGTGCGGCGTGCGGCCGGCCGTTTGCCTGGCGCAAGAAGTGGGCGAAGGTGTGGGACGAGGTGCGCTACTGCAGCGATGCTTGCCGGGCGAAGCGGCCGAACTCAACGCCCCGTCAATGATCGGTATGCTTGCCTGTCACCGTACGGCGACTTACGAGAGGGTCACGACCAGCGGGACGTGGTCCGACGGCGTGTCCTCGCCGCGCGCCGCCTTGTCCGGGACGGCGGAGACCAGGCGTTCGGCAACCGTCGGCGAAAGCAGCGCGTGATCGATGCGCAGGCCGCGGTTGCGCTGCCAGCAGCCCGCCTGGTAATCCCAAAAGGTGTAGCAGGCGCCTTCCGGTTTGGTGGCGCGCACGGCGTCGGTCAGGCCGCCCCAGACCATGCGCCAGTACAGCGCACGGGTTTCCGGCCGCACCAGCGCGTCGTCGGGGCCCAGCACGCCAGGCGCGAAGTCGATGTCCTCCGGGCACACGTTGTAGTCGCCGGCGAGCAGTAACGGTACGTCGTCGGCGAGCAGGGCCGCCGCATGATCGCCCAGGCAGGTCATCCAGCGCAGCTTGTATTGATAGCCGATGTCGCCGTTCGAGTTGCCGTTGGGCAGATAGAGGTTACCCACGCGGACTCCGTTGAAGTCCACCTCCAGGTAGCGCGCCTGGGCGTCATCCTCCGGCAAGCCGGGCAGGGCGGTCAGCCGCACGTCGAGCGGCACGCGCGCCAGCGCCGCCACGCCGTTGAAACCTTTCTGGCCGACGATGGCGCTGTGCCAGCCCAGCTCCGCAAACACCGGCGGAAAGTTGGCTGCCTCGCATTTGATCTCCTGCAGCAGCAGCAGGTCGGGTTTTTGCGCCTCAAGCCAGCGGACGATGTTTTGCTCCCGCGCCCGGCTGCCGTTTACGTTCCAGGTTGCGATTCTCACGCTGACAAGGCCAACTTTTGATGTGCATGCGTGTGGTAAGGCGTCAGCTCTAGTTGAGTCTGGTCAGGAATACGGAAGCAGTTGCCGCAGTAATCGACTTCGATTGATGAGAAACCACCCGCCCTATTAGTGAAAACGAGCAGTTCAAGGGAATGATCCGAGCCTTGTTCCTTGAAGTTTGCTTCAAACAATAATCCGCCGTGACTCCGCCTTAGAACCAGCGGTGTAGCGTCAGGGGGAATGGCCAACGTGAAAGAATTGCATCCGCATTCGCAGCAGCTTGTGATTTCGACGCCTTTCAGATGTCGAGAGAGTGCGTCAGGCGAAGGAAAATCAGAATGCCTAACTAACAGCTCGAGCCACCGGGCGGCTCGCTCCAAATCGGCTCCGTTGGGTTCTCTCCAGCCCACGGACGGTCCCGCCGGCCTATCGACGTCATCGGCCACCGATGTCGTCAGTCGATCGAGAAGCTGGTCCCGCACCCGCAGGAACTTGTAGCGTTCGGATTCTGTATCTTGAAGTAGCTGCCCATCAGCTCGTCGGCGTAATGCAGCTCCGCACCCGCCAGCAGGTCGAGGCTGGTCGGGTCGACGACGACCCGGGCCGGGCCGCGCTCGATGACTAGGTCATCGGAAGCAGGCGCCGCCTCGTCCAGGTCGAACCTATACTGGAAGCCGCTGCAACCCCCGGCCAGCACGGCCACGCGCAAGGCCGCGGGGCGGCCTTCGGCAGCGACGATCTCGGCAACCCGGTCCAACGCCCGGTCGGTCACTTGAAAGCTCATGATCCGAACATAGTAAGGCCGGGGCGGATGTGCCACCCGTGGGCAACGGCAAACTGGCGACCGAAGACCGATGACCGACCTAGCCCCCTACGCCGTGCACGCCGCCGCCTCGCGCGGGCGGCTGCATCACGAGCCGGACGCCTCGTCGCGCAGCCCGTGGCAGCGCGACCGCGACCGGGTGATACCCAGCTCGGCCTTTCGAAAACTCCAGTATAAGACGCAGGTGTTCGTCAACCACGTGGGCGATTTCTACCGCACGCGGCTGACGCACAGCCTGGAGGTGGCGCAGATCGCCCGCAGCATCGCCCGCGAGCTGCGGCTGGACGAGGACCTGACCGAGGCGCTGGCGCTGGCGCACGATCTGGGCCACCCGCCCTTCGGCCACGCCGGCGAGGACGCGCTGAACGCGCAGATGGGACCCTATGGCGGGTTCGACCACAACGCCCAGACGCTGCGCGTGGTGACCAAGCTGGAATCGCGCTACGCCGCCTTCGACGGGCTGAACCTGACCTGGGAGACGCTGGAGGGCCTGGTCAAGCATAACGGCCCGCTCGCCAAGCCGCACGCCACCATCGCGGCCTACAACGCCCGCCACGACCTCATGCTGGGCAGCCACGCCTCCGCCGAGGCGCAGGTGGCCGCGCTGTCGGACGACATCGCCTATCACAGCCACGACCTGGACGACGGCATGCGCTTCGGCCTGTTCGGCTTCGAGGAGATCGCGCACCTGCCGGTGGTGGGCGAGGCGCTGGCGGAAGCGCGGCGCGCCAGCCTGGACATGCCGCCGCAGCGCCTGCGCCACGAGACGATCCGCCGGGTGATCCACGCGCTGGTGAGCGACCTGGTGGACGAGACGCGGCGCCGGCTGGACAGGCTGGAACCCGACAGCGTCGACCGGATCAGGCAAGCCCGCGCCCCTGTTGTCGGCTTCTCGCCGCCCATGGCGGCGGCCAATCACGCGATCAAGGAGTTCCTGCGCGCCCGCATGTATCGCCACTGGCGCGTGAACCGCATGACGGCCAAGGCGCGCCGGCTGACCGAGGCGCTGTTCGCGCTGCTGCACGCCGACCCGGCCACCCTGCCGGATGGCTGGCGGGCGCAGGCCGGCGAGGGGCAGCCGACGCAGGCGGCCGCCGTGGTGTGCGACTACGTGGCGGGAATGACGGACCGGTTCGCCCAGGACGAGTACCGGCGGTTGACGGACCTGTCCGAGCCGGGGTGAGGCCGGTCAGGCTGGCACGACGGCCTCGACGCCCAGCTCGGCAGGTGGAGTTGCCAATCCTGGGTTGAAGGCGACAGCGCATGGCGATGCTCGGCACGCTGTCAAATGTAACGCATGGCACGGAGAAGGACGGCCAGGACATGACTTTGCCGCACCCGCTTGATAAGCCGATCCCCAGCCGCAGCCGGCCGTCAAGTGCGGTGCTGTCCCCAAGGATCGAGCGTGACCGATAACCTCTATGCCGTCATGCGCGTGCACGTGCTGAACGCCCTGCATCGCGCCGTGGAAGACTTGCCTGAAGACCTGGCCGCGCGGGTCGAGGTGACACCCTCTCGTGACGCCGCTCACGGCGACATGGCCACCAATGCGGCGCTGATTGTGGCCCGCCACGCCCGCTGTAAGCCGGCTGAGCTGGCCCAGTCCATCGTGTCGATGCTGCGGTCGGCCGATCTCGAGAGCGCAGAGGTGGCCGGCCCCGGCTTCATCAACCTGCGCTTGGCACCGGCCGTCCTGCGCGCGCAATTGCCGATCATCCTGCGTGCCGGCGAGGCCTATGGCGACGGCCATGCGGGACGAGGCACGTCGGTGAACGTGGAGTATGTGTCGGCGAACCCCACAGGCCCCATGCATATCGGCCATTGCCGCGGTGCCGTCGTGGGCGACGCGCTGTCGAACTTGCTGCGCAAGGCGGGCTTTACCGTCACCAAGGAGTACTACGTTAACGACGCCGGTGCGCAGGTGGCCGCCCTCGCCTGGGCGGCCTATTGGCGCTACCTGCAGGCGATCGGCACGACGATGGACGAGGAGGCGTTTGCGGCCATCGTGCCGGGCGGGCTTCAATACCGCGGCGACTACCTGGTGCCGGTCGGCAACCAACTGGCGGCCGTGCACGGCGCAGGCCTTGCCACCGCCGAGCGCGAGCCGGCGGCGCCGGCGCTGTGGCTCGACCTGGTGCGCGACACGACGATCGCGACGATGCTCCAATCGATCAGGGAGGATCTGGCCGCGCTCGGCGTGACGCAGGACGTGTTCACCTCGGAGCGCGCGTTGCTGGAGGGCGGCGCGGTGAATCGCGCGATCGCCATCCTGCGGGCGAAGGATCTGATCTACGAGGGCGTGCTGGAGCCGCCCAAGGGCCGCACGTCGGACGACTGGGAGCCGCGTCCGCAGACGCTGTTCCGGGCGACGCGGTTCGGCGATGACGTGGACCGGCCGCTCAAGAAATCCGACGGCAGCAACACATACTTTGCCAACGACATCGCCTATCACGCCGACAAGGCGGCGCGCGGTGCGCAGGTGATGATCGACGTGTGGGGTGCCGACCATGGCGGCTACGTCTCGCGCATGAAAGCGGCCGTGCGCGCGTTGGCCGACCATGGCGAGACGCTCGACATCGTGCTGTGCCAGATCGTGCACGTGCTGCGTGGCGGCGTGCCGGTGAAGATGAGCAAGCGGGCCGGCAGTTTCGTGACGTTGCGCGACCTGATCGACGAGGTTGGCCGCGACGCGGTACGCTTCACCATGCTGTTCCGCAAACCGGACGCGCAGATGGAGTTCGATCTTGACTTGGCGGTGGCGCAGACGCGGGAAAACCCGGTCTACTACGTGCAGTACGTGCATGCCCGCTGCCGATCCGTTCTGAGGCGAGCGGGCGAGATGTTTGGTGGCGCCGCGACCGAGCCGGCGGCTTTGGCGCAGGCTGACCTGGCCAGCCTGACCGAGCCCGCCGAGCTGGCCGTGCTGCGTCGGCTGATTCAGTGGCCCCGAACCGTCGAAGCTGCCGCTTTAGCGCAGGAGCCCCATAGAATTGCGTTCTTCCTCTATGACTTGTCGTCCGACTTTAATTTCATGTGGCAAAGCGTGCGAACCGACGCTACGCTGCGGTTTCTGCGAGAGGACCACCCGGCGGAGACACGGGCCAGGCTGGCGCTTGTTTCTGCCACCGCCATGGTCATCCGGTCGGGGTTGGCAGTGGCTGGCGTCCACCCCGCGGAAGAGTTGAGAGACGAAGAGTAACGAGACGGTCGGGGGCGAGACGTATGTCCAACGTGCAGAACATCACCCAGAACTTTGCCCGGCCATCCTATCGGCCGGACACGCCGGCCGGCATGGACCCGGATATGCGGCGCATGGCGATCGTGGCTGCCGGCCTGGGCTGCCTGGTCGCCGTCGGGATCGGGGTCGCCAGCTTTTCGGGCCATAAGCATCACGGCGTGCCGGTGATTGAGGCGCTGGCCGGACCGGTGCGCGTCAAGCCGCTCGATCCGGGTGGGATGAAGGTGGCGGGCGCCGAGGAGGCGATGGGCGGGGTGGAGGCGCTGGCGCCAGCCGCCGAAAAACCGGCCATACGCGCGCTGCGGGCAAAGCGCCCGGTGGCACATGCAGCAGCGCCGGCCGAAGCACGTTCCGCTGTCACGCAAGCGGCCCCGGTCCTGGCGGTGCAAAAGCCGGCGGCAACCCAGACAGCGCCCATGGCCTTGGCTGCGGCCACCCACGGCGCCACGGTGCAGCTCGCCGCCTTCGAGACCCAGCAGGCGGCCGAGCAGGATTGGGGCAAGCTGGCCGAGAAGATCCCCGGCCTGTTCGACGGCCACCGCCCGGAGGTGGAGCGCGCCCAGATTGCCGGGCGTATGGTCTACCGGCTTCGCACCGGCGGCTTCGCCGACATGGCTGCGGCGACCGCGTTCTGTGGCAGGCTGCGCGCCAAGGGCGGCAGCTGCACCATCGCCGCATCCTGAAGGGGCGGGGCGCCGGGAGGTTTGAAACCGGCCATCGTCGGGCTGGGCGGCCCGCACCTCACGCCGGCCGAGGCCGCCTGCCTGCGCGAATGGCAGCCCGTCGGCATCATCTTGTTCGCGCGCAACGTGCAGGATCCTACCCAGCTCGGCTCCCTAGTGGCCCATATCAGGGTCTGCGTGCCGGATGCCTTGCTGATGGTGGTTCAGGTGGGGGGGGGGGGGGCGCGCCTGCAGCCGCCGCACTGGCGTGCGCATCCGCCGGCGCGTTCGCTGGTCAGTGAACGAACCGCCTGGCTGACCGGAGCGCTGATTGCGCTCGATTGCAAAGGCGCCGGCTTCGACGTTGTCGCGGCTCCGGTGCTGGACGTCCCTGCGCCGTACGGCCATGAGGTGATCGGTGACCGCGCCTTCTCGGCCGACCCCACCGTCGTGGCTCAGATGGGCGCAGCGTTGGCGGCCGGGCTGCTGGCCGGCGGCATCCAGCCCGTGGGCAAGCACGTGCCGGGCCACGGCCGCGCGCGGGCGGACAGCCACCGCGCTCTGCCCGTGTTGGACCGGGTCCGCGACGATGACCTTGCTCCTTTCATGCACAACCGGTCGCTGCCCTGGATGATGACGGCCCATATCCGCTACACGGAGGCGGACATGCAGCCAGCGACCCATAGCGCTACGATCATCGCCGACACCATCCGGGGCAGGATCGGCTTCGACGGCGTGCTGGTCACGGACGACCTGGCCATGCAGGCCCTGAGCGGGACGCCGGGCGAGCGCGCCGCACGCGCGCTGGCCGCCGGCTGCGACGTGGCCCTGCACTGTTCCGGCGTGTTCGGGGACACCTGCCATGTGCTGGCTTCGGTGCCGGACGCCACGCCCGTCTGCCTGCGCCGGCTGCACGATGCCCGCACACTGGCCCGGAACGCCCGCAGGAAGCTGGATGGGGCGGCACTGTCGGCCGAGCGGGACGCACTTCTCGCGTGACCGTGCATTTTCTGGGGCTGGCACAACAACTGGCACTCTCCGTGGCGCTGGCCGCCACCGCCATCATCCTGCACGAGCTGGCGCATGGCTACGCAGCGCTGGCGCTGGGCGACACCACCGCGCGGCAGGCGGGGCGGCTGTCGCCCAACCCGCTTCGCCACGTGGACCGTTTCGGCACGCTGATCCTGCCGGGGTTCCTGCTGGCCAGCCAGTTGCTGACGGTAGGGCGCGTGCTGTTCATGTTCGGCTGGGCCAAACCCGTGCCGGTCGATCCGAGCCGCTTCCGCTACCCGCGGCAGATGATGGCGCTTGTCGCCATAGCCGGGCCGCTGATGAATTTCTCGCTTGCGTTCCTGGCCGCGCTGTCGTTGCGCCTGCAGCCGTCGCCGGCCTGGGTTTCGGCCATCGGGGCGTTCATCGCGCTCAACCTGGTGCTGGGCCTGTTCAACTTGGTGCCGGTGCCGCCGTTGGACGGCGGGCGCATCGCAGTCGGCATCCTGCCGCTGCGCGCCGCGCGCGCCTGGGCCGGGCTGGAACGCTACGGCATCCTGTTCGTGCTGATCCTAGTGGCCGGGCCCGCGCTGCTGCGCCAGGCCGGCGTGCAGTTCGACCCGTTGGGCGACACGCTGGAGCCGGCTGTCGGCTGGGCATTCGACCACCTTCTGTTGCTCGCCGGCGTGCCGACCGGTGGCGGCTGAGCGCCCCGCCCAGTCGCTGCACCTCTCGCTGGAGGGCTTCGACGGCCCGCTCGACCTTCTGCTCGACCTGGCGCGCGCCCAGAAGATCGACCTGGCGCGCATCTCCATCCTGGCGCTGGTGGAACAATACCTGGCCATCATCGAGGGCGCCGTGCTGGTCAGGCTGGAACTGGCGGCCGACTGGCTGGTGATGGCGGCCTGGCTCACCTGGCTGAAATCACGCCTGCTGCTGCCGCCCGAGGCGCCGGAGGCGGCTGATGGCCAGCAATCGGCCGAGGCGCTCGCCGCACGGCGCGCCGCGTTGCAGGCGATGCGGGCGGCGGCCGCCTGGCTGAACGAACGCCCTGCGCTCGGAGTCGATGTATTCCCGCGCGGCGCGCCGGAGGACCGGGTGGCCTACGACCGTTCCGGCCTGCGCGCCGACCTGCCCGAACTGGTGCGCGCCTACGTCGAGGCACTGCGGCGGTCCCGTGCCCGCATCGCCTACCAACCGCGCCAATTGAGTTTCTGGACGGTGCAGGACGCCATCGCCCGGCTCACCGCCACGCTTGGCACCACGCCGGACTGGGCGACGCTGGAGGCGTTTCTGCCCGGCGCGTTATCCGGCCAGCAGTTTCGGGCCGCGATGGCGAGCACGCTGGTCGCCTCGCTCGAGATGGCGCGCAACGGGCAGATACGGCTCCGGCAGGATGAGCCTTTCGCGCCGATCCTGCTCGCCTCAGGCGAGGTAGCCGCGTGACCGCGCCTGACGCAGATCACGTCCGCCTGGCCGAAGCGCTGATCTTCGCCAGCACCGAACCGGTCCCCACGCGTCAGCTGGCCGCATTGCTGCCGGAGGACGCCGACGCAGAAAACGTGCTGCGCATTCTGCAGGCGCTGTATGCCGATCGCGGCGTCAATCTTGTCGAGACCGCCGGTGCCTGGCAGTTCCGCACGGTCCCCAACCTGGCCGGCCGGCTGACCCGGGTGATCTCGCGCCCGCGCAGGCTGCCGCGCGTCGCCATGGAGACGCTGGCGATCATCGCCTGGCATCAGCCGGTCACGCGCGCGCAGATCGAGGAGATACGCGGCGCGGCCCTGGGGCAGGCCACGCTGGACGCGCTGCTGGAAGGCGCGCTGATCAGGCCGGCCGGCCACCGCGAGGTGCCGGGGCGGCCCACGCTGTGGGCGACCACCACCGCCTTTTTGGCGCAGTTCGGCTTGCGCGACCTGGCCGACCTGCCGAAGCGGTCCGATCTGGTGCTCGAAGAGACTATCCTGGCCTCAGGACCGCGGGATGGCAGCGCAGAGCCGGGCTGACGTTGCGATCCAGGCTGCGTGGGCCTACCTAGCGTTGCCAAGGCAGCGGAAAGCGAGCCATGGCTCCCGACATAAACCAGTCACACGGCCGAATCTCGGCCAATCGCATTGCCGAGGCCCTCGCCTTTGACGACGTGCTGGTGGTGCCGGCCTACTCGCAGGTGCTGCCCGGCCGCACCGACACCCGCACCCGCCTGACGCGGACCATCCCGCTGAACATCCCCTTGCTGGCGGCCGCGATGGACACGGTCAGCGAGGGGCCGATGGCCATCGCCATGGCGCAGCAGGGCGGCATCGGGGTGATCCACAAGAACCTGACTGTGGAAGAGCAGGTGGGGCAGGTTCGCAGCGTGAAGAAGTTCGAGTCGGGCATGGTGGTCAATCCGGTGACCATACGGCCGGAACAGACCTTGGCGGACGCACGCGCGCTGATGGCGCAATGGCGCATCAGCGGCATCCCGGTGGTGGAGCATGACGGTCGGCTGGTCGGCATTCTCACCAATCGCGACGTGCGTTTCGCCACCGATCCGAGCATCCCGGTTCGCGCGCTGATGACGCACGAAAAGCTGGTCACCGTAACGGGCAACCCCGGCCCGGACGAGGCGCGCCGGCTGCTGCACCATCACCGGATCGAAAAGTTGCTGGTGGTCGATGAGGCGTTCCGCTGCGTGGGCCTGGTGACCGTGAAGGACATGGACAAGGCGCAGGCGCATCCGCTCGCCAACAAGGACGAGCTGGGCCGGCTGCGCGTGGCGGCGGCGACCGGCACCGGCGACGATGGGCGCGCGCGCGCCGAGGCGCTGATCGACGCCGGCGTGGACGTGATCGTGGTCGACACCGCGCACGGCCACAGCGAAGGCGTGCTGGCGCAGGTGGATCGCATCAAGCGCCTGTCCAACGCGGTGCAGGTAGTGGCGGGCAACGTGGCGACGCCTGAGGGTGCGGCCGCCCTGATCGACGCGGGGGCGGATTGCGTGAAGATCGGCATTGGCCCCGGCAGCATTTGTACGACCCGCGTGGTGGCCGGCGTGGGCGTGCCGCAGTTCTCGGCCGTGATGGAAACGGCCGCCGCCTGCGCCGCGCGCGACGTCCCCAGCATCGCCGACGGCGGCATACGCACCTCGGGCGACATCGTGAAGGCGATCGGGGCCGGGGCCGAAAGCGTTATGATCGGCAGCCTGCTGGCCGGCACCGACGAGGCGCCCGGCGAGGTGTTCCTGTACCAGGGCCGGTCCTACAAATCCTATCGTGGCATGGGCAGCATCGCGGCGATGTCGCGCGGCTCGGCCGACCGGTATTTTCAGCAGGAGATCACCGACAGCATGAAGCTGGTGCCGGAGGGGGTTGAGGGGCGCGTCGGCTACAAGGGGCCGATGAGCGGCGTGGTGCACCAGCTGGTGGGCGGGTTGCGCGCCGGGATGGGCTACACCGGTTCGGCGACGATTGCGGAGCTGCGGGCGAACACGCAGTTTCGGCGCATCACCGGGGCGGGTCTGCGCGAGAGCCACGTGCACGACGTGGCGATCACCCGCGAGGCCCCGAACTACAGGCAAGAATCGTAGGGTGGACTGCGCTTTGGCATTTCACCAACGAACGACGCCTCACGTTCTCGCCGGCGTCGTGCTGCGAACAAATGTGTGGTGTACGATGGTGGACTGCCAAGCGCATTTTGGATCGGCGTTCGGGTGTCGAATGCGTAAGCTGATGCTGAAATGGCAATGCGACTTCTCGGCTTCTGGGCCCCAACGCAGGGCGACGTAGGCAGGCGAACTCATGTCGCTCAGTCGGCCAGTGCGGATGACAAATCCGTTCGCGTAAAATCGTTGCCTTTGAACAGCAGTGGATAACCAGTCGCACGCGCAAGCGCGTAGGAAAAACAATCGCCGATGTTCAGTGCCGCCGGGTGGCGTCCCTTGCCATAAATGCGGAACGCCTCGATCGCCAACATGGCGTGCTGTGGCGATACGCTGATTATGTCGCCGCCAAGCACTGCGAGGAAGCGTTCCAGCTCGACGCGCCCTCTCTCGCCTTTGCGTCCCTCGATCACGAAAGACAGTTCCACGCGCGTCACGGCCGATAGGAGACGTGGCGACGCCGCCCGCAACGCCGCTGCGTAAACCGCTGCATCCGCCTCGTCGAGTAAGATGGCTAATAACGCGGACGTATCGACCACCATCACCACATGCCGGTCTCGTCGTATCCGATGATCTCATCCGGTGTCCGCGTATCGTAGTCGGGCAGCGCCGCACACTCCCGGCCGATCGCCATTAGCTGCTCGGCCAGTCCGATGGTTCCCTGGCGCAACCTCTCACGCTGTAGCCGTTCGCGTAACGCCGTTCTGATAGCCACCGTCAACGTCTCGCCGGTCATACGCGCCACCTCGCGCGCCAAACGGTCGGTTTCCGGGTCCTTCAGGCTGAGCGCCACCGACTACTCCGTATATAAGTAAGACTTGTGTATATACGAGAGGGTCTCGCGTGCAAGTCGGCAGTGTGTGCTAGGGCTGGCGCATGACACCCGCCGCCCGCCTCGCCGCCGCGATCGATTTGCTCGAAGAGATCGACTCCGCCGGCCGCAAGCCGGCCGATGCGGTGGCCAACGACTTTTTTCGCGGGCGCCGCTTTATCGGCTCCGGCGACCGGCGGGCCGTATCGGACCGGGTGTGGGGCGTGCTGCGTGCGCGGCGGCGGCTGGCCTGGTGGCTGGGGCAAGGCGGGGCGCACCCTTCGGCGCGGCTGCTGGTGGGCGCGGCGCTGTTGCTGGACGGCTGGGCGATGGCCGGGGTGGAGCAGAGCTTTTCCGGTGGGCAGTTCGCGCCGCCGCCGCTGGAGACTGCGGAAAAGGCGGTGCTGCGACCGCTGGAAGGGCGCACGATCGCGCATCCGGAGATGCCGGCGGCCGTGCTGCTGGAAATCCCCGATTGGATACTCGGCCCGCTGCAGGAGAGGTTCGGGGCGGACCTGGCTGCCGAAATGGCAGCGATGGCGGAACCGGCGCCGCTGGACCTGCGGGTTAACGTGCTGAAGTCGACGGTGGATGCAGCGCGCGGTGCGTTGCTGGCCGAGGGTATCGAGGCGGAGCCGACCTCCTACGCGCCATGGGGCCTGCGCGTAGCGCACCGGCGTGCAGTGACCTCGGGCGCGGCCTTCCAGACCGGCGCGGTGGAAATACAGGACGAGGGCAGCCAGTTGGTAGCCCATTTGGTGGGCGCCGCACCCGGCATGCGGGTGGCCGATTGGTGCGCGGGGGCCGGCGGCAAGACGCTGGCCATGGCCGCAACCATGGAGAACCGCGGCCAGATCGTCGCCAGCGACGTGAGCGAGGTGCGGCTGGAGGGAGCCGTGAAGCGCCTGCGCCGCGCCGGGGTGCACAACGTGGAACGGCATTTGACGGTGGAGGGCGACAAATGGGCCAAGCGGCGGGCGCAGACTTTCGACCGCGTGCTGGTTGACGCGCCCTGCACCGGCACGGGAACCTGGCGCCGCAACCCCGACGGACGCCTGCGCTTGACCGAGACCGACTACGCCGAACTGCAGCCCAAGCAGGCCCGAATCCTGGACGAGGCGCAGCGCTTGGTGCGGCCGGGCGGCCGGCTGATCTACGCCACCTGCTCGCTGCTGCGCGGCGAGAACGAGGCGCAGGTGGACGGATTCCTGGCGCGCCACCCGGCGTTCAGCGTGGTGCCGGTCTCGCAAGCGTGGGCGCTGGCCGCACCCGTGCCGTGCGCCGACCCCTATTTGGTGTTGACCCCGCGCCGGCACGGCACGGACGGTTTTTTCGGCGCGGTGCTGGAGCGTGCGGCCGCGTGATCGCCGTACGCCGCGCCCGGTTGACGGACGCGACCGCCATCGGCGCCGTGCACGTGGCCGCCTGGCGCAGCGCCTATCCCGGCATATTGCCCGACGCCTACCTGGCGCGCCTGTCGCCCACGCGGCTTGCGTTGCAGTACCACGCCACCATTGCCTCGGGTGCTACGGTCATGGTGGCGGCACCGGCGGGGCAGGGGCCGCGCATCGTGGGTTTCGCCACGGCCGGCGCCCCGCGCACGCCGGGCCTGGGCGATGCCGAAATCGAGACGCTGTACGTGCTGGACGACTGGCGCGACCAGGGGTTGGGCCGTCGCATGATGCGCGCCGTGGGCGCGCAGTTGATGGCGGGTGGCTGTGGATCGGTGTTTTTATGGGTGCTGCGCGACAACCCGAGCCAGTGGTTCTACCGGCATCTAGGCGGGGAGCCTGCTGCGGAGGGGGAAACGCGGTTTGCCGGTGTGGCGCTGACGCAGGTGGCCTATCGGTGGAAGCCGATCGATCGCTTGGTGCGGGCGGAGGCGGCGGGGTAGGGAGGACCGCACCGTGTTAGACTGGGTGGACAAAGGTGATGGCACGATGAGCGTGAATGGACGCCGCTCAGCAAGACACGGCGCCGCGCTGTGTTGAAACGCAACGGCCTGATCTTGACGTTCACACGACATCCAACCACGGAGGCCGTCAAGATTCGGGCCATCGACTGTTCACACCACAGCGACTACAAAACGCTGTTGGAGGACCGTCGATCCGCGTCAACTTGCTTTACAACCAGAACGACAGAGCTGAAGCGGCTAAGACGGTCAGACGTGGAAACTCTCCCCGCACCCGCATCGCCCCTTTTCGTTCGGGTTTGTAAACGTAAACCCCGCGCTCAACGCCTTCTGCTCGTAGTCCATCACCGTGCCGATCAGGAACAGGCTCGCCTTGCGGTCCACCAACACCGTCAGGTCCTGGGCGCGCACCACTTCGTCGCCGGCCCCAGGCTCGGGCACCCAGGACATGTCGTAGGCCAAGCCGGAGCAGCCCTTGGTGTTGACGCTGATGCGCAGCAGGCGGCCATCGCCGTGCGCGTACAACGCGCGCAGACGGTCGGCTGCGGCGTCGGACAAAGTCATGAGCGGCGGTAGGGCGCGGCGGCGGCGGGCGGGGGCGTTGGAGACGGTCTGGTCCATGGCTGCTCGCAATCCGGTCAGAACATGTTGAGCGCAAGGCGCGCTTCGTCGCTCATGCGGCTGGGGTCCCACGGCGGGTCCCACACCGTTTCCACCTCGGCCGAAGTGACGCCAGGAACGGCGAGCACGGCCTCGCGCACCTGCACCGGCAATTCCTGGGCGCTGGGGCAGCCTGGCGCGGTCAGGGTCATCTCGACCTTCACCGCGCCGGCATCGCTGATGTCCACCGCGTAGATCAGGCCGAGTTCGTAGATGTTCACCGGGATTTCCGGATCGTAGATCGTGGCGATCGCGTCGAGCAGCGCCGTCTCGCCGGGTAACGCAATGACTTCGCCGTCGGGTGTCCAACTGCCGACGACGGAAGCGGTCCGGGTATCGGGAGAGTCGCTCAAATCAAGTCTCCTTGCCGCTGTCGAGCGCCGCGATCAGGGCGGCCCAGGGCAGAACCGCACATTTCACACGCGAAGGGTAATCCGAGACGCCAGAGAGCGGGCGCAGCTTTTCTATAGCCGCATCCTGGCAAGGCGTGTCGCCGGTCTTGGCCAGGTCGCCAAAGGCCTGGGCCAGCGCGCGGATGTCCGGCTCGGCGCGGCCACGCACGGCTTCGGCCATCAGGTCGGCCGATGCCATGCTGATGGCACAGCCGCGCGCCTCAAACGCGGCTTCGGCCACCGTCGCGTCGGGTGCCAGCTTCAGGCGCACATCCACCTCGTCGCCGCAGAGCGGGTTGTCGCCATGGGCGTGCAAGTCGAACGGCTCCAGACGGTGCATGTGGCGCGGGAAGCGGCCCCGATCGAGAACGACGTCCTGATACAGATCGCGCACATCGTCGAATGCTGCCGCGCCGCTCACTGGAAGAAACTCCGTACGCGGGTCAGCGTCTCGGCCAGGAAGTCGATTTCGTCGTGCGTGGTGTAGATGCCGAAGCTGGCGCGCGCGGTGCTGCTCAGGCCCAGGCGGCGCATCAGCGGCTCGGCACAGTGCTGGCCGGCGCGCACGGCGATGCCGTTGCGGTCGAGCAGGGTGGCGACGTCGTGCGCGTGGGCGCCTTCCATAGTGAAGCTGACGACGCCGCCGCGGTCCTGCGCCTGCCCCACGATGTGCACGCCATCGACCGAAGACAGCCGGGCGAGCGCATGGTTCGTCAGCGACGCTTCGTGGTCGGCAATCGCATCGAAGCCGATGGCGTTCACGTAGTCGATGGCCGCACCCAGACCGATCACTTCCAGGATCGCTGGTGTGCCGGCCTCGAACTTCGTCGGCGGCGGCGCCCAGGTGGAATGCTCGAAACTGACGGTGGAGATCATGTCGCCGCCACCCATGAAAGGCGGCATCGCCTCCAGCAGCGCCATGCGCGCCCACAGCACGCCGACGCCGGTAGGGCCATACAGCTTGTGGCCGGTGAAGACATAGAAATCGGCGCCCAGCGCCTGCACATCGACGGCGCGATGCACCACCGCCTGGCTGCCATCGACCAGCAATTGCGCACCGGCGGCGTGGGTCAGCGCGGCAATACGCGCAATCGGGTTGTAGGTGCCCAGCACGTTGGACATGTGGGTGACGGCCACCAGCCCGACGCGGCCGTCGTCCAACAGGCGCGCGAACGCCTCCATGTCGAGTTCGCCGGCATCCGTGATGGGTGCCACGCGCAACTCGATACCGTGGCCGTCGCGCAGCATCTGCCAGGGCACGATGTTGGCGTGGTGCTCCATCTCGGTCACCAGAACCGCCTGGCCAGGCCTAAGGATTCCGCGGCCGTAGCTGTGTGCGACCAGGTTGATGGCGCCGGTGCTGCTGCCGGTGAACACGATTTCCTCGCGCGACGGCGCGTTCAGCAAGGCGGCCACCTTGTCGCGCACGATCTCGTACGAGTCGGACGTGCGTTCACTCATCCAGTGCAGACCGCGATGCACGTTGGCGTACTGCGTCTCCATGGCATGGGTCATGGCGTGGATGACGGCGCGCGGCTTTTGGGCGGATGCGGCGCTGTCCAGGAACACGAGCTTCTTGCCGTGCACGCGCTGCGACAGGATCGGGAAATCGGCGCGTATGCTGTCGACGTCGAAAGCCGGCGCCAGGTCGGCGCGCTTGGCGTTTGCGTTCATGCCGGCACCGCCCACCAGGCGTCGATCACGCGGTCCAGCATGGCGCGCGCGCGCGGGTCATCCACCATACCCAGCGCCTCGCCCAAGAACGCGCGAACCAGCATGGCACGCGCCTCCTCACGCGGGATGCCGCGGCTGACGAGGTAGAAGAACTGGTCGGCATCCAACTCGCCCACCGTGGCGCCATGGCTGCACTTCACGTCGTCGGCGAATATCTCCAGTTGCGGCTTGCAGTCGATCTCCGCATCCGGCGAGAGCAGCAGCGCCTGGTTCATCTGGTAGCCGTCGGTCTTTTGCGCGATCTGGGCCACCTCGATCTTGCCTTGGAAGATGCTGCGCGCGCGGCCGGCCAGAACATGCTTGACGGTCTGACGGGATTCGCAATTGGGCGCATCGTGGTTGACGACGGTCGTGAAATCATTGTGCTGTGCGCCGCGCAACAGTTGTGCCGCGTTGACGGCTACATGACCGCCGGTGCCGGCCAGCTTGGCATGAACATCGGTCCGTGCCATGCGAGCGCCGGTGGAGAGCGTGAAGCCTTGATAGGTCGCGTCCGCCGCGACGTCGGCATAAATGGTGGCCAAATGGAATGCAGACAGTGATTCGTTCTGCAGCCGCACGTGGGTCAGTTGCGCCGAACGCGCCACGGTGATCTCGGTGACCGGGTTGTGCAGATATTGCCCGTGGCCGACGGCGACTTCGATCACCGTCAGCTTGGCGCCGGCCGCTAGACGGATCGCGTGGCGTGGGTGGAACGCAACCGCAGTGCCGCGTATGTCGTGTCCGGCACTGACCAGAAGGATGGTGCCGGCATCGACACCCTCCGGAACCTCGATAATGGCGCCGTCTTCGGCCAGCATGGTGTTCAGCGCCACCAGACGCTCGCGCTCGGGCTGCGGCAGCGTGCCGAAATCCGCTGTTGCGGCAAACGAGCGGACGACCGCGCTGCCGGGCGCGCCCTCCGGCAACACCGATTCGGCGACGTTGAAGCGGCCCTGGATGAACACCAGGCGCGGCACGCCTGCAAACCCTGCAAGGTCGGGCAGGTCGGCATCGGCCACGAAACCGCTCGCCTCGGTCAGCGGCTCATGGAACTTCGTTTCGGCCAACGGCGCCAGGTTCGTATAACGCCAGGACTCCTCGCGCTGCGTCGGCAAGCCCGAGCGGCGCAGGATTTCGGCCGCGGCCTGACGCGGTCCCGGAGATCCCGGCAGGCGTTGCGTGAGCCCCTCGTAGCGCGCCAGAAAACTGTCAGCGGTCGAGGCGCGAGCGGGCGGGATGGCGAGTGCCGTGCTCATGCCGCCTCCGCGATCACCTGGGCGTAACCCTGCGCCTCGAGCGCACGCGCCAGGTCGGCCGTGCCGCTGCGCACGATGCGGCCATGCGCCAACACATGCACCGCGTCGGGCACGATATGGTCCAGCAGCCGCTGGTGATGCGTGATGACCAGCGCCGAAAAGCCGGGCGCACGCAGGGCGTTCACGCCGTCGCCCACGATCTTGAGCGCATCAATGTCCAGCCCGCTATCGGTCTCGTCGAGGATGGCGAGCTTCGGGCGCAGCATGGTCATCTGCAGCACTTCGTTGCGCTTCTTCTCGCCGCCGGAAAAGCCCACGTTCACGTTGCGCTTCAGCATGTCGTCCGGCATCTGCAAACGCTTCGCCTCGGCGCGTGCCGCTTTCAGGAACTGTGCAGCATCCAGTTCCGGCTCGCCCCGCGCCCGCCGGATGGCGTTCAGCGCGGTGCGCAGGAAGTTGGCGTTACCCACCCCGGGCAGCTCGACAGGCGCCTGAAACGCCAGGAACAGCCCCGCCTGCGCACGCGCTTCCGGTTCCATCGCCAGCAGGTCCTGCCCGTCGAACGTGGCACTGCCGCCCGTGACGGTGAAATCCTCGCGACCGGACAGCACGTAGGACAAGGTGGATTTGCCGGAGCCGTTCGGCCCCATGATGGCGTGCACTTGGCCGTCGGGCACGGTCAGGTCGATGCCACGCAGAATCGACTTGTCGCCGATGGAGGCGGACAGGTTCTTGATCTCGAGCATGATGGCTAACCCACCGAACCTTCCAGGCTGACGGCCAGCAGCTTCTGAGCTTCCACCGCAAACTCCATCGGCAGCTCCTTGAGCACTTCGCGGCAGAACCCGTTGACGATCATGCCGACGGACTCCTCTTCGGACAGCCCCCGCTGGCGGCAATAGAACAACTGATCCTCGGCGATCTTCGACGTCGTCGCCTCGTGCTCCACCTTCGCACCGGCGTTGCGGCATTCGATGTAGGGCACGGTGTGCGCACCGCACTGGTCGCCGATCAGCAGGCTGTCGCATTGCGTGTGGTTCCGCGCGCCGGACGCTTTCGGCAAAATGCGAACCAGGCCGCGATACGTGTTGTTGCTGTGGCCGGCGGAAATGCCTTTCGAAACGATCGTGCTGGTCGTGTTCTTACCGATATGGATCATCTTCGTGCCGGTATCGGCCTGCTGATGGTTGTTGGTCAGCGCCACGGAGTAGAACTCGCCTACGCTGCCCTCGCCCTGCAGCACGCAGGACGGGTATTTCCAGGTGATCGCCGAACCGGTCTCCACCTGTGTCCAACTGATCTTGCTGCGGGCGCCACGACAGGCGCCGCGCTTGGTGACGAAATTGTAGATGCCGCCGCGGCCTTCGGCATCGCCAGGATACCAGTTCTGCACGGTGCTGTATTTGATCTTGGCGTCGTCCAGCGCCACAAGCTCCACCACAGCGGCGTGCAACTGGTTCTCATCGCGCATCGGCGCCGTGCAGCCTTCCAGGTAGCTGACGCTGGCGCCTTCCTCGGCGACGATCAACGTGCGTTCGAACTGGCCGGTGTTCTTCGCATTGATGCGAAAATAGGTGGACAGCTCCATTGGGCAGGCGACGCCCTTGGGGATGAACACGAAACTACCATCGGTGAACACGGCTGAATTCAGCGCGGCGAAGTAGTTGTCGGTCGGCGGCACCACGCTGCCCAGATACTTGCGCACCAGCTCGGGGTAGTCGTGCACCGCCTCGCTGATCGGGCAGAAGATCACACCCGACTTGGCCAGCGTGCTGCGGAACGTGGTGGCGACCGACACGCTGTCGAACACCGCGTCCACCGCCATCGGCGGGCGTGCCTCGGCGCCCTCCACACCGGCTAGGATCGCGCGTTCGCTGACCGGGATGCCGAGTTTCTCATACATGCGCAGCAGCTCGGGATCGACCTCGTCGAGTGATTGCGGGCCGGCCTTTTTCTTCGGCGCCGCGTAGTAGTAGGAATCCTGGTAGTCGATCTTGGGATAATTCAGCAGCGCCCAGCTTGGCTCGGTCATCTCCAGCCATGCGGAGTAGGCACGCAAGCGCCATTCCAGCAGCCAGCCAGGCTCGCCCTTACGCTCAGAAATCAGGCGCACGATGTCCGTGTTCAGACCTTTCGGCGCAAAATCCATCTCGATGTCGGTTTCAAAACCCCACTTGTAGCCGCTCTCGGCGACCGACTGTACGGTGTTCAGGGTTTCGGCAATCGCTACCATTCGAATGTCCTCAAGCAACGGGCAATAAAGCAGCCGCAGGCGCGGCGTGCCTATGTGGGTCGGCCGGCATCATAGAAGGCGCCGCGGGCAGCACGGCCTGCTGCATGTCGGCCAGGGTGATCGTGGCCAGTGCCTTGCGGATCGCCATGTTTACCGGATCCCAGCGGCCGCGCATCGGGCACAAGCAGCCGCTCTCACAATCGCCGCCCTCCACGCAGGCTGTCAGCGCGATCTTGCCGTCGATGGCCTCGATCACATCGGCCACTGCGATGGTGGACAGCGTCCGGCTAAGCCGATAGCCGCCGCGCGCACCGCGTTGCGAGACGACCAGCCCGCGTGCGCCCATCGCCTTCAGTACCTTGGCGACCGTGGGCTCCGGTAAGCCTATCGCTGCAGCAATGCCGGGAGACGTCTGCACCACGTCGGCATGCGACATGCGCACCAGCACCACGACAGCGTAGTCAGCAAGTTTGGACAGCCTGAACATGCCGCGCCACCAACTTCAGAGTTAAGACGGCCAGCAGCGTGCAATTCGACCCTGGCTGGTACTGTTTACCAGATGCGGCCCGCAACGCCCGCCGTCAAGGGCAGGCGCTTGCAGCCGGCCCTGTTTTCGGCCCAATGCGGCCATGCAAACACCGATCCCGGAGGCTGCCCAATCCCCGCGTGCGGCGGCCAGCTTGCTGGTGGTGCGCATGGCCGGCGGTACGCCCGAGCTTCTGATGGCGCGGCGCGGGGCAGGGCACCGCTTCATGCCGAACGTGCTGGTGTTTCCCGGCGGCGCCGTCGATGCTGAGGATTACCGCGCTGCGGTGGCATCGCCCTTGCGACCCGGCGTGCTGGCGCGGCTGCAGCGTTCGGCTGACGCCGGGTTGGCGCAGGCGCTGGGGGTGGCCGCCGCGCGCGAACTGACCGAGGAGGTCGGGCTGTCGCTGGGCACGCCGCCGGCGCTGGACGGCCTCGACTACCTCTGCCGCGCCGTCACCCCGCCGGACAGAAGCATACGCTTCGATGCGCGTTTCTTCGTAGTCGATGCCGCCCGAGTGACCGGCACCCTTGCGGGATCGGCCGAGCTGGAGGAACCCGGCTGGTACACCGTGGCGACGGCGTTGCAAGCCGACATTGCGCTCGCCACCCGCGCCGTACTCGGCTGCTTCGCGCAATCGGGGGGCCAGATGCTGCGCGACGGCTTGGTTCCGGTTCTACGCGACCGGGCGTGGGGGTTGGAATAGCGATGTCGTTGCTAATACATCACGGAAAACCGGCAGCGCCCGATTAATGGTTAACGGTCAAGTTAGCGCTTTTCCAGAAGGCGCCTACCCCTATAGCGTGTAGGGCCTAACGATTGCTCAATCGAGGATCATGCATGCGGCTCGGTGACATCCTTCTGATGCGTGGGCTGGTGCGCAACGCCGACATCGAAACGGCGATCGAGCGCCAGCGATTGCAAGGCGGCCGGCTCGGGGAAAACCTGATCGCGCTGGGACTGATGACGACCGAGCAGCTCTACGCCGTGATGGACGAGACGCCGGTGATGCCGCGTACGGTGTCGGAGACCGGCGTGTCGCGCGGCCTGCTGCTTGGCCTAACGCTCAAGTTCATGCGCGTCGCCTCGTGCGAGACCATACCCGACCTGTCGCGCAGCCTGAGCCTGCCGCACTCGGTGATCCAGGAGATCATCGACGACGCTGTCGTGCAGAAGCTGGTGCACGTGCTGGGGTCGCTGAACAGCGGCATCGTTCGCTACATACGCTACGCGCTCAGCGACCAGGGCCGTGTTGCGGCCGGCGAGGCGATGGAGCAGACGCAGTATATGGGGCCTGCCCCCGTCAGCCTGGCTGCCTTCCAGGCGCAGGTCGTAAAGCAGCCGATCACCAACGAGATCCTGGATGCAACCCTGCTACGGCAAGCTTTCGCCGGGCTGATACTGTCGGACCACACGATCAACCGGCTGGTACCGGCGGTCAGCGCCGGCCGTACTGTGCTGCTGTATGGGCCGCCGGGCAACGGCAAGACCAGCATTGGCACGCGCATCGCCGGCCTGTTCACCGACCCCGTCTTCATCCCCTATGCCATCGAGGCGGGGGGGCAGATCATCAAGATGCATGACCCGAGCTTGCACCGGCCGTTCATGACCGAAGCTGCCGAGAGTGCCGGCCAGGTCAATGGCGGCGTGCAAATCGAAGCTTTCGACGCGCGCTGGGCCGCCTGCCGCCGGCCGGTCGCCATGGCGGGCGGCGAGATGACCTTGGACATGCTCGATTTGCGCTGGGACCCGCAGACCAAGTGCTACGACGCGCCGCTGCACATGAAGGCGCTGAACGGCGTGTTTCTGATCGACGATTTCGGCCGTCAGAAGGTGAACCCGACCGAGCTGCTGAACCGCTGGATCGTTCCCCTGGAAAATCGGGTCGATTACCTGAAGCTGAACACGGGCGTGACGTTCAAGTTGCCATTTGACGAACTGGTCATCTTCTCGACCAACCTGGAGCCGGCCGACCTGATGGATCCGGCTTTCTTGCGGCGTATCCCCTACAAGATCGAGCTGGTCGGGCCGACCCGGGCAGAGTACCGGCGCATCTTCGACCGTGCCGCGGCAGCCAGTGCGTTGATCCTGACGGACGCGGCCTTCGATCACGTGGTGGACCGGCTAACCAGTGCGGGCCGCTTCCCGCTCGCCTCATTCCAGCCGAGATTCATCTGCGAGCAAGCGGCCCAGGTATGCCGGTGCTTCAGGCTCGACCCCGAGCTGACCCCAGAACTCGCGGCCGCCGCCCTGGAAAACCTCTATGTCGGTATCAACGCCGCCCGGTCGACATCCTAGGACACTCTCAAGGAACAAGAGTTTCTGCTTTTTTGCAAGAAGAGGCGCTTGTTTTGTCTTCCTGTTACCCGGTCTCGAACACCGCCACGCATTCGACTTGGGCCGACCACAAGAATTGGTCGATCGGCGTAGCACCCACCAACCTGTAGCCAGCCTGCCGCAGCACCGCAGCGTCGCGCGCCAACGCGGCGGGATTGCAGCTAACATAGACGATACGTGGCACCCCGCTCGCCGCGACCTGCGGCATCTGCATGGCGGCGCCGGCATAGGGCGGATCGAGCAACACCAAGGCTGCTCCGCTCAATTCCTTGGCCGAGAGCGGCCTGCGCACCAAGTCGCGCTCGGTTATCTCCACCCTTGTTCCCGACTGTGCACGGCGCACGGCGGAGGCGGCCAGGGCGTCGCCCTCGAACGCCTGAACACGAAGGTGGGCCGCCAAGGGAAAGCTGATCGTGCCACAGCCGGCATACAGTTCTATAGCCCGCGACTTGCCGGTTAGCTTGCCGGGCAAGGCCGCCACGACCGCGTTCAAGATGGCTGCCTCGCCTTCGGCCGAGGCCTGCAGAAAGGCACCGGGCGGCAAGGCGACGGCGGTCCCGCCAAACCGGGCAGACGGCACGGCCTGCAGGAAGGCCGTCTCGCTCTGGCCCGAATCAAGTGACCAGGCCACGCGCGGCACCGCATAGGCACGGGCGAAATCGGCAAGCTTGGCCCGGTCCGTGGCGGCCAGGGTCCCATCGGTGCGGATCAGCAGGTCGGCGCCGACCTGGGTCAAATTGGCCAGCACCGAACCACGCCTGCGCAAGGCACCTAGGCCGGCCATCGTGTGGTGCAGCGGCACTATGAGGGCGAACAGGGCAGGGTGGAGCACATGGCAAGCGCGGAGATCCACGATCCGTTCGCTTTGCGGCTCATGCAGCCCTAGGGTCACGCCATGGTCGCGGCGCTCGACCGCGAAATCCATACGCCGGCGCGCGTGAGGCGGCGTGCGGGCCAAAGCGCCTACCGCTGGCGCGGCAAACCCCGCGCGCTCCAGCGCGCCTACAACCAAGCCGCGCTTCCAGCCGGCATAGGCCTCGTCGGTCCAATGCTGCAATGCGCAGCCGCCGCAGCCCTCCGCAAAATGCGGGCAGGGAGGCACTACACGCTCCTGGCTGGCGTGCAGCACAGCCAAGAGCGTCGCGCGCCGGCCGCCGGCCTCGGGCTGCACATAAACGCGTTCGCCTGGCAGGGTACGCGCTACATGCATCGTGCCGCCATCCTGGGCAGCTCCTACGCCATCCCCGGCGCTGCCGATGCCGCCGATGATGACCTCGACCGGCGAAAGCGACGCCTGCTTGGCGGGCGCCCGCACCGGCCCGGCTCAGATATCGGCGGCGGGCAGCAGATCCGGCTCGGTCATGCCCAGACCTCGGCGCGGCAACGTCATGAAGGCGGGGACTTCGCCGCCAAACCCCAGAACCGCGGGCCCCAGATCATCGTCGCGCTTGCGGTAATCGCGCCCGCCCTGTGGGCGATCGAAGCGCAACTCGGGCCACGCGTCTGGCCGTGGCTCCGGCCGCGCCTGCGCACGGCCCTCCTGGCGTGGCGGACGAGGCTGCGGAGGGGCCTGTTCCGGCTGCGAAAGCGCGAGTTCGGCTTTCGGCTCCACCTGCGCGGCCAATTCCGGCCACGCGCGGCTTTCGCCGCCTCGGCCGCTTCTTCGCCGTGGCTTGGCCGAGCCTTCTGCGGCAGGCGCTCCACCCCGCTCGGGGCGGCCACGGACAGCCGGCTTGGAATCGCCCTTGGCGGTCGAAGCGGGCCGGCCGCCGCGTCCACGGCGCTTGCGGCTGTCGCCTTCCGCCCACTCCGCCGCATCCATGTCCGGCACCGCAATGCGCGGGATGGCGAAGCCGGTCAGCTTCTCGATCGCTTCGACCGCAAGCCGGTCCTCGGGTGAACACAGCGTAAAAGCATGGCCGGTCAGCCCGGCACGTCCGGTGCGGCCGATCCGATGGACGTAGTCTTCGGCGTGGTGCGGCACGTCGAAGTTGAACACGTGGCTCAGCCCTCCGATGTCGATGCCGCGGGCGGCCACGTCGCTGCACACCAACAGCCGCAACTCGTTCTTCTTGAACTTTTCCAGAGTGGCAAAGCGGGCCGGCTGCGACATGTCGCCATGCAGCGAGCCCACCGAGAAGCCGTGCCGGCTGAGCGACTTGTAGAGAATGTCCACGTCGCGCTTGCGGTTGCAGAAGATCAGCGCGTTGGCCACGTCCTCGGACCGGATCAGCCGTCGCAGGGCCTCGCGCTTATCCTCCTCGGCCACCACGGCTAGGCCGGCAACGATCGTTGTTGCGACCGATGCCGACTTGCTGACCGTTATCATGCGCGGGTTGTCGAGGAAGGCGTCCGACAGGCGGCGTATCTCCGGCGCCATGGTTGCCGAGAAGAACAGCGTCTGCCGCGTCTTGGGCAGCATCGCCACGATACGCTCGACGTCCGGGATGAAGCCCATGTCCAGCATCCGGTCCGCCTCGTCGATGACCAGCAACTTGGCATCGGTCAGCATCAGCCCGCCGCGCTCGAACAGGTCGATCAGCCGGCCGGGCGTGGCGATAAGGACGTCGACGCCCTTCATCAGCGCCTCCTTCTGGTCGTTCAGACTCTCGCCGCCGATCAGCAGGGCATGGTTCAGCTTCAAGTACTTGCCGTATTCGACGAAGTTCTCGGCCACCTGCAACGCCAGCTCGCGCGTGGGCTCCAGGATCAGGCTTCGCGGCATGCGTGCGCGGGAGCGCGAGCCGCTGAGGATGTCGAGCATCGGCAGGGTGAAGCTGGCGGTCTTGCCGGTGCCGGTCTGCGCCACGCCCATCACGTCGCGGCCCGATAGTACGGCCGGGATCGCCTGCGCCTGGATCGGGGTCGGGTGCTTGTAGCCCTTCTCGTCGATGGCGCGCAGGATCGGTTCGGACAAGCCCAGCTCGGCGAACACCGGCAACGCCGCTTCCGGCTCAGCCGCCATGTCGGCGTTGCCTGCCTCCGCATCGTCCGGCGACACGAAGGCGATTCCGGCGAGTTCTGCCGCCACGTCCTCCCCGGCGCCAACCTCGCCAAGCTCGGCTTCGCCGGATTCTGGTTGGCCATATTCTGGTTCGCCAAGCTCGACCTCCTCGGCATCCATCCCAACCTCGAGAGAACCGGCCGCTTCGTCCGGCCCAGCCGGCTCGTCGGCAACCTCAAGGGCCACGGCCGATAGCTCGACGGCCTGGATCGGCTCAGGCTCGGGCGGGGTGGACACGTCGGTATGCGCCGGCTCGTCAGCCGCGCAGTCGCTTGATTGATTCAACAAATCTTCTCAGTTTCGGAAGGAGGGCTCGGAACACACGGTGTCAGGCGAGGGCGAGCAGGCGAGAACTTGACGGCGGGGCCGGGCACAGTTGCATGGCGGTCGCCAAGCTCGTAGCCAACAGGCCGCGCAGTACGGACCGCACCGGTCGTCGCTGCTGCCGGCATATCTGCAACCGCAACGGCAAAGTCAAGCTTTGCGCTGTCGCTGGCGCTTAAAGCCGGCGGATGAGGGAGGGCAACGCGCGGCATGACCCCTAACAAGCCACTGCGAATCGAAGATTACGCCATGATCGGCGACAGCATGACGTCGGCCCTGGTCGGCCGCAACGGGTCGATCGACTGGCTGTGCCTGCCGCGATTCGATGGTGCCGCCTGCTTTTCCGCCTTGTTGGGCGACAGCGACAACGGGCGCTGGCTGATCTGCCCGGAAGACGGTGCCCACACCGTCACCCGCTCGTACCGCGACGACACGATGATCCTGGAAACGGTGTTCACCACGCGCAGCGGCAGCGTCGCCCTGATCGACTTCATGGTTCCCGAAGCGGCCAACATAACGCTGGTCAGGCTGGTGCAGGGCCGCACCGGCCAGGTGGCGATGCACACCGACTTTGCGTTGCGCATGGATTACGGCGTGTCGATTCCGTGGGTGACGAAGCTGGCCGACCATTCGGGCATCTGCGCCATTGCCGGACCCGAGATGGTGGTGGTGCGCACCGGGGTTAAGCTGCGCGGCCAGGACTTGCGAACCCGCGCGCAGTTCAAGGTCGGCGCGGGCGAGACGGTGGCCTTCGTGCTCGGTCACTGCGCCTCGCATCTGCCGGTGCCCCCGGCCATCGACCCGCAGGCGGCCCTGGCGCAGACCCAGACGTATTGGAGAGCCTTCATCGGCCGCTGCCGTTACCGGGGACCCTACAAGGCGACCGTCCACCGTTCCCTGCTGACCCTGAAGGCCATGTCGTATGCGCCCACCGGCGGCATCGTAGCGGCTATCACAACGTCGCTGCCCGAGCAGATCGGCGGGCCGCGCAACTGGGACTACCGGTTCTGCTGGCTGCGCGACGCCAGCCTGACGCTGTTCGCGCTGATGGGCGCCGGCTTTACCGAGGAGGCCGCGCGCTGGCGGGATTGGTTGCAGCGCAGCATCGCCGGCAGCGCCGCCCAGATACAGATCATGTACGGCCTGGCCGGCGAGCGCTCGCTGGACGAGCGGGAGTTGCCATGGCTGGCCGGCTACGAAGGCAGCCAGCCGGTGCGCATCGGCAACGCGGCCAGCGGCCAGGTGCAGCTGGACGTCTATGGCGAGGTGCTCGAGTGCCTGCACCAGGCGCGCCGCCACGGTCTGAAGCCCGCCCCGCACGGCTGGTCGCTACAGCGCAACATCGTGGAGCACCTGGCGCGGATCTGGGAGCAGCCCGACGAGGGCATGTGGGAGATTCGCGGCCCGCGCCAGCACTTTACCTTCAGCAAGATCATGGCGTGGGTGGCGGTCGACCGCATGATCAGCGACGCCACGCGCTATCACATGTCAGGGCCGGTGGCGGAGTGGCGGGTGATGCGCGCGGCCATCCACGATCGGGTAATGGCTGAGGGGTTCGACGCCGAACGGAACTGCTTTGTGCAGAGTTTCGGCTCCAAGGAACTGGATGCGAGCCTGTTGCTGATCTCCAGCGTAGGCTTCATGCCGGCGACCGACCCGCGCATGATCGGCACTGTCAAGGCGATCGAGGAAGACCTGTTGCAGGACGGCTTCGTGCAGCGCTATCGCACCACCAGCAATGTGGACGGACTGCCGCCGGGCGAGGGCGCGTTTCTGGCCTGCACGTTCTGGCTGGTGGACGCCTACTACCTGCAAGGGCGCCGGCAGGAGGCGATCGCCCTGTTCGACCGCTTGCTGGCGCTGTGCAACGATGTTGGCCTGCTGAGCGAGGAGTACGAGCCCAAGCTGCAGCGCCAGGTCGGCAACTTCCCGCAAGCCTTCTCGCACGTGGCACTGGTCGCCTCGGCAATGACGCTGTGGCAAGGCCGGCAGTCGATGCACAACGCACGTGAGCAGACCGGTGCAGACGCTCCGCACTGAGGTGATGCTGGTGCCGGCCATCGCCACGTCGCCGAGGCCAGCCGTGCTGGCGGGACTGTGTACCTGCCTGATCGGCCTTGGGTTGGCGCGCTTTGCCTATGCCCCATTGGTTCCGGCACTGATCGCGGCGCACTGGTTCACGCCGGCGCAGGCCGCCTACCTGGGGGCGGCCAACATCGCCGGCTATCTCGCCGGGGCTGGTTTGGCCAGCGCTGCTGGGCGCAGGCTCGGTGCACGGCGGGCATTGCGTCTGTGCATGATGCTGGCCACCGCCAGCTTCTTTGCCTGCGTCCAGCCGGCCGGCTTTGCCTGGTTTGCGCTCTGGCGCCTCGTCTCCGGGCTGGCCGGCGCCGGGCTCACTATCCTGGCCGCGCCGAGCATCCTGCACATCGTGCCGGCCCGTCATCGCGGGCGCGCTAGCGGCGTCATCTTCACCGGCGTCGGTATCGGCATGGTGGCTTCCGGCACTGTATTGCCGGCGCTGCTGCGGCACGGCCTGCCGGCGGCCTGGCTGGCCCTGGGCGTTGCCAGTGCCGCATTGACCGTGATCGCCTGGCCGTTCCTGCCGGCCGATCCCGCCCCCGCCGCCCGGGGCAGGGCGGTTGCGGGATCGGTATCGCGCGGATTGTACTCCCTCAACCTGGCCTATGCCGTCAGCGCCGCTGGCCAGGTTCCGGCCATCCTGTTCATCGCCGATTTCGTGGCGCGCGGCCGTATGCTGGGCATAGCGACGGGCGCGCATGTATGGGTCGTCTTCGGGCTCGGCGCCCTGATCGGCCCGGCCGCCTGCGGCGGCTTGGCCGCCCGCGTCGGCACCGTGTGGACCTTGCGCCTGCTTTGGGCCTCGCAGGTGATGGCGGCCTGCGTGCTGGCGTTGGCGGCCGGCTATGGGCTGGGCGGGGTTGGCACGATCGGGCTGGCCGGTGCGGTGGCCGGCGCGGGGATCCCCGGCCTCGTCGTATTGGTCCTGGGCCGTTCCCAAGCGCTCGCCGGCGCGGACGACGCAGCGCGGCGCGAAGCCTGGCGCCGCGCCACGCTCGCCTTCGCCACGGGGCAGGCCCTCTGCGCCTATGGCGCCTCCTTCCTGTTCGAGCGCCTGCAACGCTACGACCTGCTGTTCGCCTTGGGCGCCGTGTTCATGGCCGCAGCCTTTGGGCTAGGCGAGATCAGCCACCGGCGCGCCAGCGTGGCGTTGCCGCGAGCTGTGGCATCGTGAGCGCGCCTGCTCCACGGGAAAACCCTGCTCTGGCCGGCCACGAACCGGCCGAAGCGGCGATCCTGGACGGGTTGCGGCACCGACGCCTGCACCATGCCTGGCTGATCACCGGCCCCGAGGGCGTGGGCAAGGCGACGCTGGCCTACCGCTTTGCCCGCCGCTTGCTGGCCGGCGGCTCGGACAGCCTCGCCATGCCGGCCAGCGACCCGGTGTTCCGGCGCGTCGCCGCGTGCACCCACGCCGACCTGCTGACGGTGGACCGCGAATGGGACGACAAGAAAAAGCGCATGAAGAAGCAGATTGCCGCCGAGACCGTGCGCGGCATCCCGCCCTTCCTGCACCTGACGCCGGCCGAGGGCGGGTGGCGCGTGGTGATCGTCGATGGGGCCGAAGACGTGAACGCGCAGTCGGCCAATGCCTTGCTGAAGGTGCTCGAAGAGCCGCCGGCCAGGGCCGTGCTCGTCCTGGTCTGCTCGGCTGCCGGCCGATTGCTGCCCACCATACGCAGCCGTTGCCGCCAGCTCGCCCTGGCGCCGCTCGGCCTGCCCGACATGCTCCGCGTGCTCCAAGCCGCCCTGCCGGACACGCCGGCCCCAGACCGCGCTACCCTGGCCGCCATGGCGGAGGGCTCCCCTGGCCGCGCCTTGGCGTTGGCCCAGGAGGGTGGATTGAAGCTTGCGGCGCTCGTGGGTGAGGTTCTGCGGGCCGGGCCGGAGATAGACCTGCTTCGCGCCTATGCGATGGCCGATACTTTGCGCGAGCAGGCTGCGTTCGAGACGTTCATGGGCCTGCTCCAGCGCGGCATAGCCTCGGCCGTTACCGCCAGCCTACGCGGCACAGCCGACCCCGTTCAGGACAGGCTGGTGCGCAGCCGCTCGCCCCTGCGTTGGGCGGAGACGGCCGAGGCGATCGGCCGGCTTGCCCTTGAGACGGAGCGGTCGAACATGGACCGCCGGCAGGCGACGGTCGCCGGCTTGGCGCTGCTGAAAGCCCCATGATAAGCCGCGCCAGGCTCCCGGGATCACGATGACCTACACCGTCACGACTCCGATCTTCTACGTGAACGGCTCGCCGCATATCGGACACGCCTACACGGCCGTCGCGGCCGACGTGATCGCACGGTTCAAGCGGCTCGACGGTGAGGACGTCTACTTCCTGTCCGGCACCGACGAGCATGGCCAGAAGGTGGAGAAGGCGGCCCACGATGCCGGGTTGGATGCTCAGGCGTTCACCGACCGGGTTTCCGCCGAGTTTTGCACCATGCTGGCGCGCCTCGACGTCTCGAACGACGGCTTCATCCGCACCACCGACCTGCGCCACAAGCGGGGTGCCACCGCGTTGTGGGAGACGCTGGCGGCCAGCGGCGACATCTACCTTGGACATTACGAGGGCTGGTATGCCGTGCGCGACGAGGATTTCTACGCAGAGGCCGATCTGACCACCCACGCCGACGGGTCCAGAACCGCGCCCACCGGTGCGCCGGTGGAGTGGGTGAGGGAGCCCAACTACCTGTTCCGTCTCTCCGCATACCAGGATCGCCTGCTGGCTCACTACGAATCCAACCCCGATTTCGTCGGGCCCGCCGCCAAGCGCAACGAGATGCTGAGCTTTATCCGCGGCGGGCTGAACGACGTGTCCGTCAGCCGGTCGAGCTTCCGCTGGGGCATTCCGGTGCCGGGCGACCCGTCTCATGTCATGTATGTGTGGCTAGACGCCCTGGCGAACTACATTACCGCGCTCGGCTATCCGGACCGGGCTGCCCCGTTGTGGCGCTACTGGCCGGCCGACCTGCACCTCGTCGGCAAAGACATCCAGCGCTTCCACGCGATCTACTGGCCGGCCTTTCTGATGGCTGCCGGCCTGCCGTTGCCGCGCCGGGTGTTCGCGCATGGCTGGTGGACCATCGACGGCGCCAAGATGAGCAAGTCGGTCGGCAACGTCGTCGATCCTCAGGCGCTCGTCGATACGTACGGCGTTGATGCTGTACGTTTTTTTCTGCTGCGTGAGGTGCCATTCGGGGGCGATGGCGACTTCAGCCGGCGGGCGCTGGTGGGCCGCTGGAACACCGACCTGGCCAACGGCATCGGCAACTTGGCGCAACGCACGCTCTCGCTCGTCGCGCAGAAGTGCCAAGGCCGCCTGCCCGATGCAGCGCCCCACACCGAAGCCGATTCGCTCCTGTTGGACATGTCGGCCTCGCTGGCAGGCAAGTTGCGCGTTCACATCGACCGCCAGGCCTTGCACGAGGCGCTGGAGGATGTCTGGCGCGTGGTGCGCGCCGGTGACGGCTACATCGCCCAGATGGCACCCTGGTCGCTGGCCAAGACCGACGCGGAGCGGATGGGGCAGGTGTTGCGTGTGCTGGCCGAGGTGCTCCGCATGCTCGGCATTGTTCTGCTGCCGTTCATGCCGGCCGCGATGGCGCGATTGCTGGACCAGCTCGGCGTGCCGCCGGGCTGCCGCAGCCTGGCGGAGTTCACGACCCCTTTGCAGAATGGCCTTCTCCTTCCCGCACCGCACGGCATTTTTCCTCGCGTGCTTGAGGAAGCTGGGGCAATCCGCTGATGCTGATCGATTCTCACTGCCACCTCGACTATTTCACACTTGAGGAACAGGTCGTCCTACGCGCCCGCGCAACGGAGGTTGGCGTCAGCGGGATAGTCACGATTGGCACGCGCCTGTCCCGGGCTGCCGAGCAGATTGCGCTCGCCTCGGGAGACGACGGCCTGTGGTGCACCATCGGCACCCATCCGCACCATGCGTCTGACGAGGATATGCCGCAAGAGCAAGCTGTTGCGGAACTTGCCGCGGCGCATCCCAAGATCGTCGGCATCGGCGAGGCCGGTCTCGACTACCATTACGAACAGGCGCCGCGGGTTCTGCAGGCTGAGGTGTTCCGGCGTCAGATTCGTGCCGCCAGGATCGCAGGCCTGCCGATTTGCATACACACACGCGACGCCGACGAGGACACGCTGGCCATACTGAAAGAAGAACAGGATCAGGGAGGTAGCTTTGCTTTCCTGCTGCATTGCTTCAGCTCGGGCCGGCATTTGGCCGAGCAGGCCGTCGAAATCGGCGGCTATATCAGCTTCTCGGGGATCCTGACTTTTCCCAAATCCGTAGAACTTCGCGCCCTGGCCGCTGACCTGCCGGCCGACCGGTTGCTTGTGGAAACCGACGCGCCCTACCTCGCGCCGGCGCCGTTCCGGGGGAAGCGGAACGAACCGGCTTACGTCGCCCACACCGCGCGCGTGCTGGCAGGGCTGCGTGGGATACGCGAGGAGGCGCTGGCCGAACTGACCACGGCAAACTTTTTCCGTTTGTTCAGCAAGGCTCGCTAGCCTTTGCGCGTCATCGTATTGGGGTGCGGCGGGTCGGCCGGCGTACCCAGCCTGGGCGGCGTGGACGGGCGAGGGGATTGGGGCGCCTGCGATCCGACGGAAAGGCGCAACCGCCGCGCACGGGCCAGCATCCTAATCGAGGGGCCGCAAGGGCGCATCCTGGTTGACACCGGCCCCGACCTGCGTGCGCAGTTGCTGGCCTGCGCGGTGCCACAAGTTGACGCCGTCATCTTCACCCACGCCCATGCCGACCACGTCAGCGGTTTCGACGACGTGCGGCTGCTCAACCGCATCATCGGCGCACCGTTGCCGGCCTATGCCACGCGAACAACCCGGGACGAGCTGAGCCGCCGTTTCGACTATGCGTTCCGGCCCTGGACGCCGCCGTATTTCTACCGCCCGGTAGTCGATTTTTGCATGATTGATGCCGGAGAGATCGTCGGTACATGTGGCGTCCGGGTGCAGACGTTCGACCAGGATCACCATGTGATGCGAACGCTCGGCTTGCGTATCGGCGGCTTCGCCTATTCCACGGACGTCGTGCGGCTCGACGATGCAGCGTTCGCCACCTTGGCCGGCATCGACACGTGGCTGGTGGGTTGCTTCCAACGCGAGCCTCATCTGACCCACGCCCATGTGAGCCTCGTCGATACGTGGCGGCAGCGCCTGGGCGTCAGGCGAACCGTGCTGACCCACATGGGCTATGACCTGGACTGGTCATGGATGCGATGCACTTTGCCCGACGGCATGGAAGCCGCGTATGATGGAATGATCTTGGAGCCTTCTGGCTGACCCGGCCCGCTCGGACGCGCTGTCGAGTTTGCATAATTATCCTTCTGCGACTTTGTGTCGCCCGACTCCCCGCTGTTTGGCATACGTGAGAACCTGCCGCGCACCTAACCTCGGACAATATTCTACTCTTGCGTGCGGTTCCGTCTAAAACCATGACTTTCCGATGTCACGGCTTCAAAGGTACTTGCGCCCGGACCGCGATAGCGTATGTGTTTCGTCGCTTTGTTTTGTGAAATGAGATAATGTCCCAACCTGCACGCCGTCCCTACCAGCCGCGCCGCCGCGGCTTCGATGACGATCAGCCATCCGCTCCCGACATTAATTGGGGTGCATTGAACGGCGGTGGCCGTTCCAGCGCACCGGCAGCCTTCGGCCCCACCCTCTCGGCCACCGTCAAGTGGTTCAACCCGGAAAAAGGGTTTGGCTTCGTCGCGATGGGCGATGGTTCGGGCGATGCCTTCCTGCACTGTGCCGTGTTGCAGCGGGCGGGGCATGATTCGGTCAGCGAGGGCGCCTCGCTTGAGGTCCGCGTCGGTCCCGGCCAGAAAGGTTTGCAGGTCACCGAGGTGGTCAGCGTCGATACAACGACGGCCGCGCCCTCGCGCGCGCCACGTTCGCCTTCTGCCGGACCGCGCGATCGCGCCGCACCGTCCGGTCCGACGGTCGAGACTACCGGCACGGTGAAATGGTTCAACCCAACCAAGGGGTTCGGCTTCATCGCTCCCGAGGATGGCGGTAAAGACATCTTCGTCCACATGTCGGTTTTGGGCAGCCTCCGCACCCTCAACGAGGGTCAGGTGGTTCGCGTCTCCGTGCGCCAGGGTGCCAAGGGCCCGGAAGCCGGCAGCGTCTCAGAGATGTAATCGGCTTTGAGCCAATTGATCTAATTCGAGCTGCCGGCTCGCCAGCCGGCAGCTTTTTTCTTGCCGTTCGCAGGAGGGTTCGATGCCGGATCAGGAACGCCCTGCGGTCGCCACCGGCGGTTGCCAATGCGGCGCCGTGCGCTACGCGCTCCACGCTGAACCGGCCAACTCGATCTGTCACTGCCGCATGTGCCAGAAGGCGGTCGGCGGTCCTTTCGCTGCCCTGGCACAAATCGAGTTTGCCGACATCACCTGGACTCGTGGCGCCCCTACGCTCTTCGCAAGCTCGTCCATGGCCTATCGCGGCTTTTGCCCTGCCTGCGGCACGCCGCTCACCTACCAGAACGAGCGCGGCATCGAAGTCACCATCGGCAGCCTGGACAATCCGGCCGTCGCGGCGCCGGTCGAACAAGTCGGCGCCGAAGCCCGCCTGCCCTGGCTTGACGGGCTTGCCAGCCTTCCGGTCAAGCCGACGGACGGCAAGTTCGCCGGCCTGCGTAATTTCCAGCACCCAGACCACGACACCTGAGCACGCCGAGAGAGACAAGGTCCGCTGTCTTAAAAGGCAGCAGAAAGTTTCGTGTTGTGCTGCTGCGGAGTTGTCTTCGAGACATGGCCTTGGAACAAGAGTTGCTGGGTTCTTTCTTTGAAAGAACTGTTTGTTCCGCCCCTTGCCTCTTAGCCGAGTATCTCTCACCGCTGGCGTGAAACTGGTCAGGGCGCGGCCTGGGGCTGCTCCAAAATGCCCAGCGCCGGCACGGGCCGCAGGCCAGGTTCTGCCTGGAACCCGAGCGCCTGTTCGAAGGCGTAGCCGAAGCGGAGCACCAGCCCATCCGACCAGGCAGGCCCCACGATCGACAAACCTACTGGCAGGCCTGCCACCAGCCCCATCGGCACCGAGAGATGCGGGTAGCCCGCCACCGCCGGCAAGGTGCTCGTCTGGCCGCTCGAGTGGTCGCCATTCACCGTGTCGACCACCCAGGCCGGGCCTGCCGTCGGCGCCACCAGAGCCTCGACCTTGTTCTCGGCCAGCATGCGGTCGATGCCCTCCGCCCCGGCCAGCCGCAGCGACGTAGCGCGCGCGGTCAAATAGGCTGGATCGGCCAGGCCGGCGGTCGCCTGCGCCTTTTCGAACAACTCCTGCCCGAACAGGCCCAGTTCGCGATCGCCGTGGGCATGGTTGAACGCGATCAGGTCGGCCAGCGTGCGTGACTGCACCGCCGCCGGTGTCGTCGCCAGGTAGGCGCTCAGATCGGCCTTCAGCTCCGTCAGCAGGACCAGCTGTTCGGCATCGCCGATCGCATCGGCGCCGCCGACAGCGCCCGGCAGCTTGGGTATCTCCACCAGCGTGGCGCCCGCCTGGCGCAGCACGCCCAGCGCATGGGCGAACACCGCGTCCGTCTCCGGGTGGAAGCCCGCCTCGAACCGCATCACCCCGATGCGCCGGCCGTGCAGCGCACCAGCGTCCAGCCCCGCCGCGTAATCGGCTCGATGCCGGTCGGCGTCGCGGGTCGCCGGGTCCGCTGGGTCGCTGCCCGCCATCGCCGCGAGCAGCAGGGCCACGTCGCGCACGGTGCGGCCCATCGGCCCGGCGGTATCCTGGCTATGCGCCAGCGGCACGATGTTGTGGCGCGACACCAGCCCCAGGGTGGGCTTCAGCCCCACCACCCCGTTGACCGAGGCGGGGCACGTGACCGACCCGTCCGTCTCCGTCCCGATCGCCGCCACCGCCAGCCCCGCCGCGACCGCGGCTCCGCTGCCCGAGCTGGACCCGCAGGCCGACCGGTCCGGCGACCATGGGTTGCGTGTCAGGCCGCCGACCCCGCTCCAGCCGCTGACCGAGCGCGAGCCGCGCATGTTGGCCCACTCGCTCAGATTGGTCTTGCCGAGCACGATGACTCCGGCTGCCCGCAGCCGTGCCGCCACCGTTGCGTCACGGCCCGACACATTGCCGCGCAACGCCAGCGACCCGGCCGTCGTCGGCATCGGATCGGCCGTCTCGATGTTGTCCTTCAGCAGGATGGGGATGCCATGCAGCGGCCCCTGCACGCCGGCCTGCCGCTCGCGGTCGCTCTGCCGCGCGTCCTCCGCCGCCCGGGGATTGACCGCGAGCACCGCCTGCAGCGCAGGACCGGCTTGGTCGATCGCTGCGATGCGCGCCAGGCAGGCGGCCACCAGCTTCTCGCTCGTGGTTCGGCCGGCGCGCAGATCCTCCTGCATCGCGGCTATCGACCGTCCCGCCGCTCGTATCGCGTCGTGCTCCGGCGCGCTCATCGCCGTGCCGGCCGCAGCGGCATAGAATACCAGGGCGCACAGACGTCGCATGCCGATCCGATCATGAGTGAGTTACGCGCAGCAGCTCGCGAAAGTGCTGTATCGTCTCCGGCGCGTCCTGCGCCATTGGGTCGGCCAGGAAGTCGGCCGTGTTCCTGGCCAGTTGCTCAGCAAAACCGGCCTTCACCTGCGCATCCGCATGAGCCACGCCGGGCATGGCCAGCAGCTTTTCCAGCGCCGCAGGCTGGTTGCGGGCGCAGGACAGGATCCGGCGGTCGTCCACCAGGTGCTCGGGCCGTGCCAGGTCGAGAAACGTCCTGGCGATGAATTCCAGGAACCCGGCCCGCTTGGCGTCCACATCCCGCAGCGGCCAATCCCCACGTCCGCGCGACCACTTCCACAGCGCTTCGTCCCCGGTGCGCAGGATGTAGTGGTTGATCCACGCCTGGTTTGCGGCCGGCGCCTCGGCAAGTGCCGCGATCCTGCCCGGCACGCCGGGATGGTGGTGCACCCCCCCATCCTGCGTGCGGTAGTGGAACGGTGCGTCCAGCGTCGCCGACGGAAAATGCGGCTGCGAGTACCAGAACTGCCGCGTGCGGAACAGCGACTTCACGTGTTGGTCGACGGTGCTCATACGGCGGGGAAAGCGGACCATCGGCGACGCCTCCGACCATGTCTCGCCAGGCAAGCCGGCATGCAGCACCCAGCACAGCGCCACCGCATCGACCGGCTGGGTTTCATGGAAACCCAGGAAGTCGCCGATGCCGTCGAACATCTCGGCATCGAAGGCCAAATACTCGTCCAAGTCGAGCACCGCCGTCCAGCGGTAATCGAGTATCTGTGGCAGCACCGTCAGCGCGTGGGCATAGGCCTTCTCCTGCGGGCTCAAAACCTGGCCATTCTCGTTGTGCACCAGCGTGACAGCGCCGCCGGCCGCCAGCGCCGCCAGTAGGGGGTCCGAACCATCCTGGTTGTCGTTGGTGTAGAGGAAGAGGTGCTCGAAACCGATCGATTGGTGATAGGCGATCCAGTCGAGCAAATAGGGGCCTTCGTTGCGCGCAGTGGCCAGCACGCAGGCGGTGCGGCGCGGCAGCACGTGGCGGCGCGCCAGGGCCTGCAGCGCGAGCCCGGCTGGCACCACCCTGCGTTCGGCGACCGCCAGCAAGGCCTCTTCGTCCTGCGCCATCGAGGTGAGCACGTGGCCCGGCACGGGCGGCCGTCCCTCGCCCAGCCAGGCTACCAGCGCGGGCAGCGCCGTGCGGACCCAAACGTCGCCCGGCATGGCGCGCTGCAGCAATGCCAGCGCGCCGGCCTCGCCCATCAAGTGGTGCCCCAGCCAGTCCAGCTCGTCGTATCCCATCAGCCGGATCAGCGGCTCGGCCAGCTCCGGCCGCAGCGCGCCGGTCCTCAGCCGCGCCAGCAGCTCCGCCGCCCCCAGGCCCTCGGCGGCAGCCGCGCCGAACTCACGCGCCAGCGAGAGCGCGCTGGCCGGCACGTCGGCCACGCTCAGCGCGTGCAGAAGAAAGGCGGCCTGCATCGTCGTGCCCGCCCCATCGAAGCGCAGCTCGTCGCCGGCATCCAGGTAGCCGCGGGAGCCCAAGGGGTAGCGCAGCCGGACGATGCCGCGGGTCGTGGTGGGGAGCAGCCGCGCCGAGATGCCCACGGACCGCAGACCATCGCCCGCCACGCCGAAGGCACGTACGTCCGGCGCCGCCAGCAGACAGGCGTTCGGCAGGGCGTCCGGCACGATGGCGATCGCCGCATGCGCCGCATCCAGCGATGCGGAAGCGACCAGCTGCGCCTCCGCCCCGTCGGAGGCGGCGGACACCGACAGGGTTGCCCCCGAATGCGTCGTCACGCGATAGCAAGTGACGGCAGCGGTGCTCCTGGGCGTGGCTGACGTCGGTTTGCCTGGCGCCACACCCGGCGCCGGTGCCGGCGGTTCCAGCACCGGCTCGCCCCGGCCGCGGCCGAACAGCGAGCCGAACCGCCCGCGCAGCCCGCTCAAATCTTTTCGCCCCGCCGCCCGATTGCCGCCGATCGACCCGTCATGTCGTCAGGCTAATGGGCCGCAGCGCTGCCGTCGAGCCACCAACCTTGCTTCGCCCCGCCCGTCGCCGCATGTGCTGCCGGCTGCTCGCGGAGAAACCGATGACCGAGGCTCAAACCCAGATCGCCCGCCTGCTGGACATCATGGCGCGCCTGCGCAACCCGGCGGACGGCTGCCCCTGGGACCAGGCGCAGGATTTCGCGACCATCGCGCCCTACACGATCGAGGAAGCGTACGAAGTGGCCGACGCGATCGCCCGCGGCGACATGGCCGCCCTTCCCGACGAGTTAGGCGACCTGCTGTTCCAGGTCGTCTACCACGCGCGGCTGGGCGAGGAGCGTGGCGCGTTCGACTTCGCCCAGGTAGCACACGCCATCGCCGACAAGATGGTGCGCCGCCACCCGCATGTGTTCGGCCATGCGGCCGCCCGCCAGGCTGCGGCCCACAGCGACGCATGGGAGACGCAGAAGGCGGCCGAACGCCGCGGCCGTCACGAGCACGGCGCGCTGGCCGGCGTGCCCACCGGCCTGCCCGCGCTGACCAGGGCCGAAAAGCTGTCGAAACGGGCAGCCCGCGTGGGCTTCGACTGGCCCCACGTGCCGGCCGTGCTGGACAAGCTGGACGAGGAGGTGGCCGAGCTGCGCGCCGAACTTCCGGCGGCCCAACCCGCCCGCCTGGCCGATGAGCTGGGCGACATGCTGTTCGTGATAGCCAACTTGGCCCGCAAGCTGGGCCTGGACCCGGAGACCTGCCTGCGCGGCGCCAACGACAAGTTCGCCCGTCGGTTCGGCGCGGTGGAGCAGAGCCTGGCCGCGCAGGGCCGCACGCCGGCAGAGGCGACGCTGGCCGAGATGGAAGCGGCTTGGCACGAGGTGAAGTCGGCAGAGGTCTGTTGGAAACTATAAGACGCTGACGATCCGTCCGGGAAAAGTCGTTGCCGATGAACAGCAACGGGCAGTCGTTGTAGGCGGCGACCTCGTAGGAAAAGCAATCACCAAAGCTCGGGCCAGCCGGGTGAACGCCCCTACCCATCGCGCGTACGCTGCCGCAACCCTGGCGGCAGACGCGTGGGTCACGGGTATGATCTCCAATCCAAGCCGCCCGACGAGCCGAGCCAGCCGTGCATCGGCCGACCGGCGGGACGCCACCAGCAATGCCTCGGCCAGCGTGCCCGCCGACATCAACACACGCGCCGCGTTGCCAAGCGCATTCGAACAGCGTCTCGCTGGCTTTTTGCCCAACACGATGGCCAGAAGCGCGGACGTGTCCACTGCGATCAAACAGGCAGTCCGTTTTCATCATGCAGCGCGCCTTGAAGCTCGGCACCGCTCGGACCGAGCGTTGTGTTGCGGGCCGCCGACACCATGACCTCTTCCAGCACGCGCATGCGTTCCTCGTACGATTGCACGGGCTTGACCGACACCAGGCGCACCGCCGCTTGGCCATGGCGCGTCAGGACACCCTCGTCGCCCGACTCAGCCCGCCGCACCAACTCGGTCAGCCGGGCTTTGGCATCTGTTACGGAAACCTGCATGGGTTCGCCCTGACGTCTGAGTCGGCTTCGGTATGGACCAGAGAGTGGCCACTTCAAGCTGGCCGAGCCGCCTCTTCGTTCCGCTTCGTAGCCGTGGTACGCAACGACAAACTATGAAAGGCTCAGTCATGATCCACGTCGTCGCCATCCTCACCGCCCATCCCGGCCAGCGCCAGGCCGTGCTGGATGCTTTTCACGAGAACGTGCCGGCGGTGCATGCCGAGCCGGGCTGCATCGCCTATCAGCCGGTGGTGGACGCGACGGATGTGGGGCCGATGCAGGCAAAGATCGGCGAGGATGCGTTCATGGTGATCGAGGCGTGGGCCAGTGCGGACGCGCTACGCGCCCACGCCGCGGCGCCGCACATGGCGGAATACGGACGCCGGGTGAAGGGCATGCTCGCAAGCCGGGTGATCCATGTATTGTCGCCGGCGTAGTTGGCGTGACTCCCATCAAGACTCGCGAGTCGTTTTTCCCGCGTTCTCGCGGGCTGCCGCGTGTGGATGATCGGCGCGTGATCAGTAGGATCGTCTACGTGACCCGGCATGGTCTGCGGTAGCACGACGCGCCGAGGTGTCGGCCGGAAACGGCGCGAACACCGTCGCCGGCCGTCTGTTCCGCAGTATTTTCAATTCCGTATCGGCGTCGTGTTTCTCGTCGTCACCGGTCGGATTGGCAGATGGCCAAAGCGCACTCCACCCTAAGACAACGCGTTCCGCAAATCCGCAATCAAATCGTCCGGATGCTCCACGCCGATCGAAATCCGCACCAAGTTGTCCAGCAACCCGAACCTCCGCTTCCGCTCTGCCGGAACCGCGATGTGCGTCATCGCCGCCGGGTGCGAGGCCAAACTCTCCGTCCCGCCCAGGCTCACCGCCAGCTTGATCAGCGTCAGCCGGTCGAGGAACGCAAACGCCTCCGCCTCGCCGCCTTTCACGTACACGCTGATCGTCGATCCTGGCCCGCTGCATTGCCGCCCGTACAAATCGGCCTCGCGCGATCCGGCAGCCAGATGCCCCAAAAACCCCACCTTCTCGATCGACGGATGATTGGCCAGAAAACCGGCCACCTTGCCGGCGTTCTCGCCCGCCCGCGTCATGCGCAGTTCCAGCGTCTCCAGGCTGCGCATCAGCAGCCAGCCGGTATGCGGGTCGCTCATCGTGCCGAACGCGCTGCGCATCGAGCGAATTGGTTTCAGCGCGGCGCGCGAGCCCAGCACCGCGCCCGCCACAACGTCGCTGTGCCCGCCCACGTATTTCGTCAGCGAGTACACCACCAGGTCGGCGCCATGGGCGAGCGGTGCTTGCCACAGCGGCCCCAGGAACGTGTTGTCGACGATCACGGTTGGCCGCCCGCCCGGCTGGTCGTGCAACGTCGCGGCCAGTTGGGCGCAATGCGCGATGTCGATCAGGTCGTTGGTCGGGTTGGCCGGCGTTTCCAGCATGAAGGCGGCGATGCGGCAACCGGGCTTGCAGGCGGCGTGTGCCTCGGTCAGGCGCGCGGCGATTTCGTGCGGTTCCAGGTTGCCGGCGAACTCGAAACCCTGGATGCCGAACTGCGGCAGCACCTTCATCAGCAGCGTTTCGGTGCCGCCATAGATCGGCGCGTTGTAGAACACCACGTCGCCGGGGCGCGCGACGCTCAGCAGCGTGGTCGCAATCGCCGCCATGCCGCTGGCGAACACCAGGGCCGCCTCCGCCCCGTCCCACACCGTCAGCCGGTCTTCCAGGATTTCGAGGTCGGGGTTGTTGAAGCGCGAGTAGATCAGGCCGGGCTGCTCGCCCTCCCGCAACTCGCGCAGGCCCGCCACCAATTCGAAGAAATCCTTGCCGTGCTGGGCAGAGCGGAACACGAAGGTGCTGGTCTGGAAGATCGGCACCTTCACGCTGCCCTCGGACAGCGCCGGATCGTAGCCGTAGCCCATCATCAGGGATTCGGGGTGCAGCGTCTGGCCGGCGAGCACGCGCTTGTGGTGGTTCATGGCAACCCCTAGCTAAACCCGGCGGTGTGGCGTGGCACGTAATCCGCTTGCAGCGCCGCAATTTCCTCGGCGGACAGCTTAACACTCATTGCGGAAACCGCATCCTCAAGATGACGCGGCTTGCTGGCGCCGATGATGGGCGCGGTCACGCCGGGTTGGGCCAGCACCCAGGCCAGCGCCACCTGCGCCATCGGCAGGCCACGCGCTTCGGCGACGCGCTGCACGGCGCCGACCACCGCGCGGTCGCTCTCCTCGAAACCGCGGTACAGCGTCTTGCCGAACTGGTCGGTCTCCGCGCGCTTGGTCGGCGGCTCGTCGGTCCACGGGCGCGTCAGCTTGCCACGCGCCAGCGGGCTCCATGGGATCACGCCCACGCCCTCCTCGCGGCACAGACCCATCATCTCCCGCTCCTCCTCGCGATACAGCAGGTTTAGGTGGTTCTGCATTGAGACGAAGCGCGTCCAGCCGTTCAGCTTGGCGAGATACAGAGCCTTGCAGAACTGCCAGGCATGCATCGAAGACGCGCCCAGATACCGGACCTTCCCCGCGCGGACCAGGTCGTGCAACGCCTCCAGCGTCTCCTCGATCGGCGTTTCGGGATCGAACCGGTGGATTTGGTAGAGGTCCACGTAATCCATGCCGAGCCGCGCCAGGCTGGCGTCGATCGCCTCGAACACGGCCTTGCGCGATAGGCCCCCGCCGTTAGGGCCCTTGTGCATCGGCCCGTGCACCTTGGTCGCCACCACCAGCGCGTGCCGCGGCGTATCGCGCAGGGCGCGGCCCAGGATCTCCTCGCTGGAGCCGGCCGAGTACACGTTGGCGGTGTCGAAAAAGTTGATGCCGTGCTCCAGCGCGCGGGCGATGAACGGCCGGCTGTCCGCCTCCGGCAGCGTCCATTCGTGGGTGCCCCGCCCCGGCTCGCCATAGGTCATGCAGCCCAGCGCGACGCGCGAAACCTTCAGCCCCGTCCGACCCAGGTTTACGTAGTCCATGCCCATGCTCCTTGCGCGCGCTGCCAGGCCCCCTTATCGCAAACCATGCCAGATGCGAACGCGCCACCACCTGACATTTGATCCCTGACAACTGGCAACTGATACCATGTCGATCTCCGCCCCCTTCATCGCCCGCCCGATCGCAACCTCGCTGCTGTCGATCGCCGTCCTGCTGGGCGGCGCGCTCGGCTACGCCGCCCTGCCCGTCTCCGCCCTGCCGCAGGTCGATTTCCCGACCATCGTGGTCACCACCAGCTACCCGGGCGCCGGGCCCGACACGATGGCGACCCTGGTGACGGCACCCTTGGAACGCCAGCTGGGCCAAATTAATGGCATTACCACGCTGCAAAGCAGCTCGGCGGTCGGTACCAGCGAGATCACGCTGCAATTCGACCTGACCCGCAGCATCGACGGCGCCGCGCAGGACGTGCAGGCGGCCATCAACGCGGCGCAAGGCATCCTGCCGCAATCCCTGCCCTACCCGCCCAGCTACAACCGGGTGAACCCGGCCGACGCCCCCATTCTGAGCCTGGCGGTGACCAGCGACACGGTCCCCATCGACCAAGTGGCCGATGCCGCCGACACGCTGCTGCAGCCCAAGCTCAGCCAGATCGACGGGGTGGGCCGCGTCGTCGTGCAAGGCGGGCTGAAACCGGCCATACGCGTGCAGCTCGACCCCGCACGCCTGGCCGCCTACGGCCTGTCGATGGAGGACGTGCGCACCGCGATCACGGCCGCCAACGTCAGCGGCGCCAAAGGCAGTTTCAACGGCGCCCACCTGGCCTACGCGGTCGGCACCAACGACCAGCTGCTGACGCCCGAGGCCTATCGCGGCCTGATCCTCACCTGGCGCGCCGGCGCCGCCGTGCGCCTCAGCGACGTGGGCAGCGTGGTGCACGGCGTGGAAAACGACCGCGTGGCCGCTTGGTATTACGACAAGAAAGGTGGGGGACACCCCGCCGTGCTGCTGGACGTGCAGCGCCAGCCCGGCGCCAACATCGTGGGCACCGTCCAGAAAGTCCGCGACGAACTGCCGGAGCTGACGCGTGCACTGCCGCCCGGCCTGCGCATGGAGCTGGCGGCCGACCGCACGGCCACCATCCGCGCCTCGGTGGCCGACGTGCAGCGCACGCTGCTGTTGTCCATGCTGCTGGTCGTGGGCGTCATCTTCCTGTTCCTGCGAAGCTGGCGCGCGACCTTGATCCCGGCCGTGGCGCTGCCGCTCAGCCTGATCGGCACCTTCGGCGTCATGGACTGGCTGGGCTACGGGCTCGACAACCTGTCGCTGATGGCGCTGACCGTCGCCTCCGGCTTCGTGGTCGACGACGCCATCGTCATGATCGAGAACGTGGTCCGCACCATCGAGGACGGCATGCCGCCGTTGGAGGCGGCGTTCCGCGGCGCGGGCCAGATCGGCTTTACCATCGTCTCGCTCACCGTCTCGCTGATTGCGGTGTTCATCCCGCTGCTGTTCATGGGCGGCGTGGTCGGCCGGCTGTTCAAGGAGTTCTCCGTCACCCTCTCTGTCGCCGTTGCCGTGTCGGCCGCCGTCTCGCTCACGCTGACGCCGATGATGTGCGGCCGGCTGCTGCGCCCGCACGTGGCCGGCCCGCCGTCCCGCACGGAGCGCTTCTTCGGCGGCCTGCTCGACCGTTACCGCCGCAGCCTGGTCGTCAGCCTGCGCCACCAGGGTTTGGTCTTGAGCATCGCCGTCTTGACCCTGGTCGGCACGGTGGCGCTGTACGTGGTCGTGCCGAAAGGCTTTCTGCCGCAACAGGACACCGGCGCCATCGTCGCCACGACGGAGGCCGCACAGAACGTCTCGGTGCCGGCGATGTCGGCGCTGCAATTGCGGGCGGCGGCCATCGTGGAGCGTGATCCGGCCGTCGAAAGCGTGGCGTCGCTGGTGGGCGCCGGCAACGTGAACCCCACGCCCAACGTGGGCCGGCTCTCCATCGTTCTGAAGCCGCGCCGCGAGCGCGATGCGGTGCGGACGGTGATCGCGCGGCTGCAAACCGCACTTGCCGGCGTGCCGGGCCTGTCGGTGTTCATGCAGCCGGTGCAGGACATCCAGATCGGCGCCCGCGTCAGCCGCACGCAATACCAGTATACGCTCACCGACACCGATCAGGCCGAGTTGGAACACTGGACGCCGCTGCTGCTGGACCGGCTGCGCCGATCGCCCGACCTGGCGCACGTCACCAGCGACCAGCAGGAGGACGGGTTCGCCACCGAGATCATCGTCGACCGCGACCGCGCCACCCGCCTGGGCGTCACCATGCAGGCGATCGAGGACGTGCTGTACGACGCCTTCGGCCAGCGCCAGGTTAGTACGATCTATCAGCAGAGCAACCAATACCGCGTGGTGATGCAGGCCGACCCGTCCTGGATCGCCGACCCCGGCTCGCTCGCTCGCCTGCGCGTGCCCGGCACGGTGGCCAGCTTTGGCGCCAACGGGGCCGCCCAGATCGCCACCAGCACGGTCGCCACCACGAACACGGTGGCCCAGGTGCCGCTGCTGGCGGTGGCCCGCCTGGTGCGGCGCACCGCACCGCTGGTGATCACCCACCAGTCGCAGTTTCCGTCCGTCACGATCAGCTTCGACGTGCGGGCCGGCGCGTCGCTGGGCCGGGCGGTGGCCGCCGTTCAGCAGGCCGAACGCGACGTGGGCCTGCCTTCCACCATCATCGGCGCCTATTCCGGCGACGCGGCCGAGTTCCAGCGAAGCCTGGCCGCCGAGCCGTGGCTGATCCTGGCCGCCGTCGCCGTGATCTACATCGTGCTGGGCGTGCTGTACGAAAGCTTCATCCACCCGGTCACCATCCTGTCCACCCTGCCCAGCGCCGGCATTGGGGCGCTGCTGGCGCTGATGTTCACCGGCGCCGACCTGTCCATCGTGGCGCTGGTGGGCATCGTGCTGCTGATGGGCATCGTCAAGAAAAACGGCATCCTGGTGGTCGATTTCGCGTTGGAAGCCGAGCGCGAGCGCGGCCTGTCGCCGGAAGACGCCGCCGTAGAAGCCTGCGTGCTGCGTTTCCGGCCAATCATGATGACCACGGCGGCGGCATTGCTGGGCGCGCTGCCGCTGGTGCTGGACCGCGGCACCGGGTCCGAGCTGCGCTGGCCGCTGGGGGTGACGATCGTAGGCGGCCTGCTGCTGAGCCAGGTGCTGACGCTTTACACGACGCCGGCCATCTACGTGGCGTTCGAGCGCCTGCGCGGCCGCGTCGGGCGCCCTTCCACGGCGCAGCTTGCGCTGGCGGAATGACCGTCTTCTTTACTCTTCTCTTGCCGGAACAAGCCCGGCCAAGGGAAAGGCTTGAGAGCAGGACATGAACGTCTCCACTTTCTTCATCCTCCGCCCCGTCGCCACCCTGCTGCTCTCGCTGGGGCTGCTCGCGGCCGGCGTGGTCAGCTACCAGTTCCTGCCGGTCGCCGCCCTGCCGAACGTGGACGTGCCGGCGATCGTGGTGTTCGCTTCCCGCCCGGGGGCCGACCCGGCCACCATGGCCAACTCCATCGCCGCCCCGCTGGAGCGGCGCATCGGCGAGATCGGCGGCGTGTCGGACATGTTCTCGACCAGCTCCACCGGCAATGCCAACGTCATCACCCTGTTCGACCTGGACCGCAGCACCGACGACGCGGCGCGCGAGGTGCAGTCGGCGCTGAACGCGGCGCAGACCGACCTGCCCTCCGGCCTGCCGGTGCGGCCCACCTACAAGAAATTCAATCCCGCCGACCCCGCCATCGTCACCATCGCGCTGTCGTCGGACCACCTCTCCATCGGCCAGATCTACGAGGCGGCGGACACCGTGCTGCAGCAGCGCTTTTCCCAGGTGGAAGGCGTCAGCCGCGTGCAGATCGACGGCGGGCAGACGCCGGCAATCCGCGTGCAGCTCGATCCGGGCGCGCTGCGGGCGGCCGGCATCTCGGCCGACGACGTGCGCCAGGCGATCGTGAGCGCCAACGTGCTGGAACCCACCGGCAACTTCCAGGGACTGCAGCGTGCCGAGGAGATTTCCATCAACGGCCAGATCGACCGCGCCGCCGCCTATGGCCGCGTTGTGTTGAAAACCAAGAACGGCGCCGTGCTGCGCCTGTCCGACGTGGCGCACGTGATCGACAGCATCAGCAACGTCCGCCTGGCCGCCTGGAACGGGCACAAGCCGGCGATCCTGATGCGGCTGTTCAAGATACCCGGCGCCAACATCATCGACACGGTCGATCGCGTTCTCAACCTGCTGCCGCAGATGCGCCGCTGGATCTCACCCGACATCACCGTCACCGTGCTCGACGACCGCACGCAAACTATCAGAGCCAGCACGAACGACGTGAAGCTGACGTTGCTGATCACGGGCTTTCTGGTGCTGCTCACCGTCATGCTGTTCCTGCGCCGGATGGCGGCGACCGTTGCCGCAGCGGTTACCGTGCCGCTGTCGCTGGCCGGCACGGCAGCGGGCATGTGGGCGATGGGGTTCTCGCTGAACAACTACTCGCTCATGGCGGTGACCATTTCGGTGGGCTTCGTGGTGGACGATGCGATCGTGATGATCGAGAATATCACTCGCCTGCGCGAACAGGGCATGGGCCGGCTGGAGGCGGCCATCGTCGGTGCGCGGCAGATCGGCTTCACCGTCGTCTCCATCACACTTTCGCTGGTCGCCGTGTTCATCCCGCTGCTGTTCATGGGCGGCCTGCTGGGCCGCATCTTCCACGAGTTCGCCTTCACGCTCACGATCGCCATCTGCCTGTCCGCCGTCGTCTCGCTGACGCTGACGCCCATGGTGTGCGGCCGGCTGCGCGACCCCGAACTGACCGGCTGGCTCAAACGGGCCGACGAGGCGACCGAGCGCTTCTTCAGCCGCGTGACCGCCAGCTACATGCGTGGTGCTGATTGGGGTTTGCGCCATCGCTGGACGATGATCGGTGTCACGCTGCTCACGGTCGTGCTCACCATCTTCCTCTACCGCGCCGTGCCCAAGAACTTCGTGGCCGAGCAGGACACCGGCCTGCTGCGCGGCACGACCGAGGGGGCGGCCAGCGCGTCGTTCCAGGAGATGGTGCGCCTGCAGCGCCGCGTGATCGACATCCTGCTCGCCGATCCGGCCATCGCCAACGTCGGCTCCACGGTCGGCGTGGCCAACGGCTTCGATTCCGCCAATCAGGGCACCTTGTTCGTGACACTGAAGCCTATGGGCGAACGACACATCCGTGCCAACGCGGTCATCGCGCGCCTGCGGCCGAAACTGCAGGCGGTGGCCGGCCTGCAAACCAGCCTTTTCGCGCCAGGCGATTTCGGCGGCGGCAACAAGCAGGGCGGCGGCGGCGAGTACAGCTTCAACGTCGTGGGCGACAACCTCGACGAGTTGGCCCTATGGGAAAGCCGCATCGAAACGCGGTTGCAGCACGAGCCGGGCTTTCTGGAGGTGACCTCCGACCAGGACAGCGCCTCCCCACAAGCCACGCTCACCATCGACCGCGAGGCGGCTGCCCGCCTGCACGTCTCGGCCGCCGCAATCGACATCGCGCTGACCAACGCCCTGGCCCAGCGCCCCATCTCCACCATCTACACGCAGCGCAACCAGTACAGCGTGGTGCTGGAAACCCTGCCCTGGCTGCAGCGCGACCCGCATTACCTGGAACACGTCTATGTCGGCGCCGATACCGGCCAGCCGGTGCCGCTGGGCGCAGTCGCCCGCCTCACCTACGGCATCGTGCCGCTCAACGTGGTGCACGACTCGCAGCGGGTGGCCGGCGAGATCGGCTTCAACCTCAAGACGGGCCTGGCGCTCGGCACCGCCATCACCCAAGCCAAAGCCATTGTGGCCGAACTCTCGCCGCCGCCCGGCGTCCAGGTTCAGTTCGAAGGCAACGCCAAGCTGTTCCTGCAATCGCTGGCCAGCGAACCCGCCCTGATCGGGGCCGCCCTGCTGTCGATCTACATCGTACTCGGCGTGTTGTACGAAAGCCTGCTGCATCCGCTGACCATCATGTCCACCCTGCCCTCGGCCGGGCTGGGCGCGCTGCTCGCCATCCTCGTTACCGGCACCAACCTGGGCGTGCTCAGCATCGTCGGCATCGTCCTGCTGATGGGCATCGTAAAGAAGAACGCCATCATGCTGGTGGACTTCGCGCTCGACGCCCAACGCGAACGCGGCATGTCGCCCGAAGCCGCCATCCGCGAGGCCTGCGAGGAACGCTTCCGACCGATCATCATGACCACGCTGACCGCACTCTGCGGCGCGCTTCCCTTGGCACTGGCGCTGGGCACCGGCTCGGAGCTGCGCCGCCCGCTGGGCATCGCCATCGTGGGCGGCTTGATCGTGAGCCAGGCGCTCACCCTCTACACCACGCCGGTCATATACCTGGCCCTAGAACGCCGCGCCCGCGGCGCGCGGCACAGGATCGTGCACGCGCCGGCTTAGGCAGACCAGGGGGCTTGCCCCCTGGACCCCCACCAAGGCAGGGCCTTGCCTCTGCCATTATGTGGCGCGAACAGCACGGCTAGGGTGCTCGGTGGGATTGTGTAACCGACTAGGGTTAGCAACGGTGACCCGCGGTATTAATAGTTTCGGGAGCGTGATCGACGCTCGGCTCCTGGAGGCTGTGCCGGTGTTTGCGCGATGACAACTGGCAGGGCGCTGTTCCTGCTCGATGTGCTGGCAATGGCGCTGGTCTGGCCGGTTCTGTTGCAGGCCGGCTGCTGGGGTAGGGAGTGTTTCGCTGTCACCCCGGACGGCCTGGGCGCCCTCCTGTATCCGATCGCCGACTTGGCCTCGCTCTACGCGCTGGGCCTATACCGGCGCGAGGCAATCATTCAGACTCGCGAGTCGATGGGGCGGGTGCCGTTGGCCGTCAGCCTGGGTGCGGTCGGAACGGCCGTCCTGCTGGCCGCGCTCAGCCTGTGGATCGGCTCTCCGCTCAACCGTGTGCGCCTGTTCTCCGGCGCCGTGATGGGCTTCTGCCTCTCCGGCCTGGCGGCGCGGCTGGTGTTTTCCGGCTTGAAGCGGCGCGGGCTGTTTCACCGGCGCCTGCTGGTCGTCGGCGCCGGGGTTCATGCGTGGGACATGCTGTGCATGTTGCGCAACGAGGGAAGCCGGCCGCAATACCAGATGCAGTTCGTCAACGAAGCGGCGTTCGGTCCGGTGGATACGCGGCTGCAGGCCGTTCTGGGCGACGGCATCGAGCTGGTTCTGGACATGGACGTGTTGGCCGCGGCCAACCGCTTCCAGCCCGACGAGATCGTAGTGGCCCCCGACGAGCGCCGCGGCATGCCGCTGGACAGCCTGCTGGCCTGCAAGAAGGAGGGTTTCCCGATCGTGCAGTACCTCACGTTCCTGGAACATGAGATACGCCGTGTCGATATCCGCCGCGTCGACGTGAGTTGGCTTCTGTATTCGAGCGGCTTCTACTTCGGCACGATTGACAAGGCGTTGAAGCGCACGCTCGACGTGTCGGTCAGCGTGCTGCTGCTGCTATTGTTCTCGCCGTTCCTGGCCGGGGCCGCAGTAGCGATCAAGCTCGATGACGGCGGCCCCGTGCTGTACAGCCAGGAGCGTGTTTCGCGCAACGGGCAGGCGTTCCGCATCTACAAGATGCGCACCATGCGTACGGACGCGGAGAAGTTCGGCGCCGTCTGGGCCGAGGCGCGCGACCCTCGGATCACCCGTGTCGGCCGGTTTCTGCGTCAGACGCGCGTCGACGAGATGCCCCAGCTGTTCAACGTGCTGCGTGGGGAGATGTCGTTGGTCGGTCCACGGCCCGAGCGCCCCGCCTTCATCGCCCAATTGGCCAGCGAGCTGCCGTTGTATCAGGAGCGCCACATGGTCAAGGCCGGGCTGACCGGGTGGGCGCAGATCAACTACCCTTACGGCGCGTCGCTGGACGACGCGCGCAGCAAGCTGAGCTATGACCTATACTATGTGAAGAACTTCTCGATCCTGTTCGATCTGATGATCCTGTTGCAGACGTTGCGCGTGGTGCTCTGGCCCAGCGGGGCGCGCTGACGCCGATCTTGCCTGGCACGCCTCACGTGGTATCGTCGGGCGGATCGTTCTCGTGTCTTTCTTCAGGAGAGAGAGACGATTCCTTGTTTCTCAGGGGTCCCATGATCACCCTTAAAATCAACGGCCAGACGCACACGGTCGATATACCGCCCGACATGCCGATCCTGTGGGTGCTGCGCGACGTGCTCGGCATGACCGGCACCAAGTACGGCTGCGGCATCGCCCAGTGCGGCGCCTGCACTGTACACCTGGACGGCCAGGCGGTGCGGAGCTGCGTGCTGCCGGCGGGCGGCGTGGGCGACGGCGCCATCACGACCATCGAGGCGGTGGGTGCGCTGCCGGAGGGCGCGCGGGTGCAGAAGGCGTGGCTAGACCGCGAGGTGGTGCAGTGCGGCTACTGCCAGTCGGGCCAGATCATGCAAGCGACCGCACTCTTGCAGCAGACGCCGAAACCCACGGATCCCGAGATCGATGCCGCAATGGCCGGCAACATCTGCCGTTGCGGCACCTATGTGCGCATCCGCGCGGCCATCCACGAAGCGGCGGGCGCCTGATCGTGGCGCAGCACCGCCGCGACGTCCTGAAGATGGGCCTGCTTGCCAGCGGCGGGCTGCTGCTCGGCTTCACCGTGCCTGGCCTGGGTGGCCGGCGGGCGCGCGCCGGCAATGCGGATGCGCCGCCTGCCCAGTCGCCCACTGCCTTCATCCGTATCGGCGCGGACGGCATCACGCTGATCATGCCGGATACCGAATGCGGGCAGGGTATCTGGACCTCGGCCTCCATGCTGATCGCCGAGGAGTTGGCGGTGGGCATGGACCAAGTTCGCCTGATGCCCGCCCCGCCGAACGCCAAGCTGTATGCCAGCCCGGTGATGGAGGAGCAGGCGACCGGCGGCTCCACTTCCACCATCGGCGATTGGGAGCGCCTGCGGGAGGCTGGGGCGCGTGCCCGGATCATGCTGGTGCAGGCCGCCGCCGACCATTGGCGCGTCGATCCAGCCACCTGCCGCGCCGCGTCCGGAGTGGTGCACCATGATGCGACGGGGCGCAGCACAGCCTACACCCAGCTCGCCGCCGCGGCATCGGCGCTGCCGGTGCCGCAGAAGGTGGTGTTGAAGCAGCCTGCCCAGTGGACGCTGGTCGGCCGCTCGCAACGGCGGCTGGACACCCCGGCCAAGGTGAACGGCACGGCGATTTACGGTATCGACGTGCAGGTGCCGGGGATGCGGGTCGGCACGGTGGCGGCCAGCCCGGTGCTGGGCGGCCGCCTGATCGGCATCGACGAGGCGGCAGCCCGCCAAGTCCCCGGCGTGCGCGAATTGATACGTCTGGACGACGTGGTGGCGGTGATCGGCGACCATTTCTGGGCCGCGCGGCAGGGGCTGGAGGCAGCCAATCCGCGCTGGGACGACGGCCCCAACGCCACCGTCGCCTCGGCCGGCCTGGTCAGGGCGCTGGCAACCGCGACCGAACAGCCCGGCGTGGTGGCGCGCGACGACAACGGCGCGCCGGCCAGGATCGCCGCCGCCCGCACCAGGGTCGAGGCGATCTACCAGTTGCCGTTCCTTAGCCACGCACCGATGGAGCCGATCAACACCACGCTGCACATACGCCCGGACGGCGCCGAGCTGTGGGTGGGCACGCAAGTGCCGGTGCGCGCGCGCGACGCGGTGGCCCGTGTCGCCGGGCTGAAGCCGGAGCAGGTGGAGGTGCACAACCACATCATGGGCGGCGCCTTCGGCCGTCGGCTGGATGTGGACAGCATCGAGCAGGCGACGCGCATCGCGAAGCAGCTCGACTACCCGGTCAAGCTGATCTGGACGCGCGAGGAGGACATCGCGCACGACCTGTTCCGTCCGTATTATTACGATCGCCTGTCCGCCGGGCTGGACGAGCAAGGCAGGATCGTGGGCTGGACGCACCGGACCGGCGGCTCGTCGGTGATGGCGCGCTGGGCGCCCGAGGGCATGAAGGGCGGGCTCGACCCCGATGCGGTGGAAGGTGCGGCGGAGACGCCGTACGACTTGCCGGCCGTCCGCGTGGATTACGTGCGCCACGAGCATCCCGGCGTGGTCACCGCCTGGTGGCGCGGGGTGGGGCCGACGCACAACGTGTTCGTCGTCGAGAGCTTCATCGACGAGTGCGCAGCCGCCGCGGGCCAGGACCCGGTGGCCTACCGGCGCACCATGCTTCAACGCAACCCGCGCGCGCTCGCCGTGCTGAACCTGGCGGCCGCGAAATCCGGCTGGGGCGAAAAGCTGCCGCCCGGCCGGGGACGCGGGGTATCGTTGCAATACGCGTTCAGCTCGTTCCTGGCGCACGTGCTGGAGGTGGAGGTGAGCCAGCGCGGCGAGATCGCGCTGAAGCGTTGCACGGTGGCCATCGATTGCGGCCTGCGGGTGAACCCGGACACCATCGCGAGCCAGGTCGAGGGCGGCTTGATCTTCGGCCTGGGCACCGCGCTCTACGGCGGCATCACGCACGAGAACGGGCGTGTGCAGCAAAGCAACTTCAACAATTACCGCATGCTGCGCATCAACGAGGCGCCGCAAATCGAGGTGTTCCAAGTGGAGAGCGGCGAGCATCCGGGCGGCGTCGGCGAGACCGGTACGGCGGCATCGGCCGCCGCCCTGGGCAACGCGATCTTTGCCGCCACCGGCAAGCGGTTGCGGCAGATGCCGTTCGGCCTCGGTGCCTTGCAAAGCGCATGACGCGCGCCGCCATCCTGGGCGCGGCCCTGCTCGCCACCTCGGCCATGGGCGCACAGGCTGCCACGGACACCGCGACCAGCACCATCGCGCGTGGCGAGTACCTGGCCCGCATGGCCGATTGTGCGGCGTGCCATGTGGGTGCGGGCGGCACGCTATCGGGCGGGCGGGCGTTCAGCACGCCGTTCGGCACGCTATACGCCAGCAACATAACGCCGGACGCCAAGGCCGGCGTGGGCGGCTACACCGATGACGAGTGGGTGTCCGCCATGCAGCGCGGCGTTGGCCGTGGCGGCAAGCACCTCTATCCCGCCATGCCCTACACGAACTACACGCTGATGACGCGCGCCGACGTGCTGGCGATCAAAGCCTACATCATGGCGCAGCCCGCCTCGCCGGAGGCGCCGCAGCCCAATCATCTGCGCTTCCCGTTCAACATCCGTTTCCTGATGGTGTTCTGGAACCTGCTGTACAACCCCGACCACCGCTTCACGCCGGACGGCGCGCACGATGCCGCCTGGAACCGCGGCGCCTACCTGGCGGAGGCGCTGGGCCACTGCCAGCAATGCCACACGCCGCGCAACTTCCTGCAGGGCCTGAAATCCGGCCAGGCCTATGCCGGCGCCATCCAGCAGGGGTGGGACGCGTACAACATCACCGGCGACGCTCAATCGGGCATCGGCGGCTGGTCGGAACAGGATCTTGCCGCCTACCTCGCGAACGGCCACGCGGATGGGCACGGGGTGGCGGCGGGTCCGATGGCCGAGGCCGTCGGCTATTCGCTGCGGTATCTCACGCCGGACGACGCCGGCGCGCTGGCCCACTACCTAAAGGCGATACCCGCAATTCGCACCGCGGCGGCAGGGCCGGAGTTGCAGGTGGCGCCCGATAGGCTGGGCAGCCAGGTTTATGCCGGCGCCTGCGCCAGCTGCCACCGTACCAACGGCTCCGGCGCCCAGTCGCCCTACGCAGCGCTGGCCGGCGATCCCACCGCGGCCGACCCGGCCGGCACCAACCTGCTGCAGATCGTGCTGCACGGCGGCAAGCTGATCACCAACGCCGGTGCGCTGGTCATGCCGGGCTTCGTGGGCGGCTACAGTGACGCGGAGTTGGCGGCACTGGCCAACTACACGGTCGAACAGTTCGGCCAACACCACGGCACCGTTACGCCGCAGGACGTGGCCAAGCTGCG
>CAXUHU010000006.1:63119-63535 GCA_964250925.1 uncultured Acetobacteraceae bacterium | reverse complement strand
AACATTTGTTTGTGGCGAGATCGGCCGTCGGCGCGCGACGCTGGACTACCGTAGACCGAAAAACGGCGCAGCCTAGGCTGCGCCGTTTTTCGTCAGCGGCAGACGATCATTGTGTCGCGAAGATCGGCCCGTTGACGCCCTGAGGGAAGAACCCGCCGCTCGTGGCGGGTGCCGACCCGTTGGCGCCGACGTTGGTGCCGTAGGCGATCGCCAAGATCTGGGTGAACGACCGGCGGAAAGCCTGCCCGTTCACGTCGTTGTTGGTGAAGTTGAACGCGTTGCCGTTCGCGTCCGTGCCGAAATCGTCCGTGCCCACGTTGATGACCTTGTTGGCCAGCGTGGAGCGCAAGGCCGAGATGGCGTTGGTCGCCGCACCGCCGCCGATCGCCGAAAGACGCTGCCGGATCATGCCAATC
>CAXUHU010000006.1:38594-63109 GCA_964250925.1 uncultured Acetobacteraceae bacterium | reverse complement strand
CCTCGACGCCGAGTATGCTGGCAGCATAGGAAAGGTTGGTCTTGCTCTTGACAAGGCTTGCAGCGCCGCACAACGCGGTGACGCAAACATCCTCCAACACGTAAGCGCCAAGCAGGAAGCCCACCTCACTCGCAAACGGGTTGAACGTCTGTCCCGGACCGATAAGTCCAGCCGCGGCGGCAAGGGTCGTCCAGCTCAGGTCGAGTTCTATGGCCGGCTCGGCGATGGCGTTGGTCACCAACTCGCGAATGGAAGCAACATGGGCGTATTCATCGACGGCAAGCTGCTCGGCGAAGTCGAAAAGCGCTTGGCTCTGGAACGGCACCGCAGTGTTCGTCGTGGGCAGGGTAACACCGCCGCTAGCCTTTCCATTGGTGCTCGTGGTCAGGCTCGCGGGGAGCCCCGGAGCGCCGATGGCAGCAAGGTAATACTCGGCCCCGAGATACTCGAAGTTGAGGGCAAAGTTGAAGATGTCATTGTCGGTCAACCCATTGGCGGCTTCCACCCGCGGCCGCGCTTCCGCAGGGGAGGATAGCGCGCCTCCGGCAACCGCAGCGCCGATACCGGCCAGGCCGACGCCGGAGTTGCGCAGAAAGGCGCGCCTGCTGGCGCCCTCCTCAAGGATTACTTTGAACGTGTCGTCCAACATCGGAAACTTCTCCTGGATCATTCTTTGAATGTATTCGGACCGGCCATCAGCTCTGCGTAATCGTCCCGGTCATACCCGACGGGAAGAACAGGCCGCTCGCCACGCCCGCGCCCGGTGCTCCGTAGACGATGTTGAGCACCTGCTGCGGCGTGCGCCGATACACCTGGCCATTGTAGTCGCTGTTGCCGAATGTCAGCGCAAGACCGCCCATCGCGCTCTGGTCGGTTCCCTTGTCCGTCACACCCGACAGGGTCTGGCGCAGTGCGGAAATCTTGTTGGTTACCACGCTGCCGCCGATTTCAGCCAGGAAGCTGCGGATCAGGCCGGCATGCATACCCTCGATGGCCAGTATGCTGGCGCTGTAGGCAATGTTGGCTGGCTCGGTCAACGCACCTGCCGCACCCGCATAGGCCGTTACGCCAACGTCTTCGAAGATGTAGGCGCCGATCAAGAAGTCGATCTCGCTGGCAAACGGATCGAACGTAGCGCCGCTGGGGATGAGCCCCGCTTTGGAGGCCAGCGTGGTGAAGCTCGAGACGAAGTCGATCGCCGGCTCAACGACGGCGCTGCCACCGAGCGCAACCTTCAGGAAGTTAACATGCGCATACTCGTCAACCGCGATCTTCTGCGCCCATCCGGCAATCGCGGGCGTCTGGAACGGTACGAGCGTCGTGGCTGGTGCGTCCACCGTAGACGTCGTGTTGCCCGTCAGCGAGGACGGCAAGCCAGCGCCCGTGACCGCACGCAGGTAGTATTCCGCCTCGAGGTATTCGAGGTTGAGGGCGAAATTGAGGATGTCGACGTCGGTGTAAGTGGTGGTCGCCGCACTGGCAGCCTTGGCACCGAGTGATGCCATCGCGCTGAACGCCAGCGCGCCAGCGCCGAGACGGCCGAGCAGCCTTTTGCTGTCGGCGCCGTCGCCGGCCATGTCGTAGGTCATGGACAATGCTCCCGAGGATGTAAAAGATGACAGACGCTGCTCCATAAACCTGAAATCAGCATCCGACTAGGACGGGGCCGAAGCCATACCCTGGCCGGCCCTCACCAACTTACGCATGAGATGACCGGGCAGATGCATAAAGTTAATGTGATACGGCGCTGCATCGACAGCTTTGTTGCAGACTATTGCACCATGTATCTTTATGGAACGACGGCTGGATGCCGCGCTCGGCAACGACCTCTGGTCTGTATTGCTACGATGCTGCTGTGCATCATGGCGCTGTCCTCCACGCCGGCCCGCTGCGCCCCGTCTCGCGCCGCCTCACCAGGTGAGCACGCCACGCAGGATGCTGGCCTCATCCTCGCCCGCCCGCTTTTTGCAAAAGATCGCCGTCCACCGCCCCAATCCCGCGGATCGGCCGCAGCCAGCGCCGAGACGCTGCCCCGGCTGTCGGGCATCGTCGTCACAGCGTCCTACCGCCGCGCCATCTTCGACCGGCAGGGCCACCCGGCTGCCTGTCGGGAAGGCGACCGGATCGGCCCCTACACGATCCTGGCCATTGCCGGCCAGCAGGTCACGCTGGCCGGTCCGGACGGCCGGCGAGTTGTTGGGCTGAGCTTCGACTCCAACCGGCCAGGCAGCGGCTTTGCGAGCGTGACCCCGCCCAGTCCCAGCATCATGGATCGCCTGAACAGCCATGTCCCCTACCGGCCGGTGATGCCGAAGATGCCGACCTCGGAGGAGTTCATCGCCCGCATGACCCAGCAGGCGCAACAGGCGCAGCAACCCACCAATTAGGGCAATCTCACGCGGACCGGATGAACCCTAGTAGGAATAGTGCATGCTCAAACACGCAGGGTGAGCGCGCTGACGGCCATCGTCGGCGTGAGGACGATCGAGCCGCCTCACGGCCGCGTGGTCACCGTGCTGCAACCATACCGTCACGCAAATGCGGTTGTTCGCCATGCGCCACCGGACCAGTTTCCGCGCGGGCGGCAACGCCATCCCCGCAGGAGACTAGGACCATGACCCGCAAGCAGATGTGGCGCACGACCTGCGCCGCCGCCGCCACCCTTGGCCTGATGCAGCCGACCCTGCTGCTGGCGGCCACCCCCGACCTGGTGACCGGACCGCCCTCCAGCGCGGCGGTGACCGCGATGCAGGTGACGGACGCCTCCGAGCCGAGCCTGACGGCCGCCCAGAAAATCGCCCTGCTGCGGCAGAACGTGAAGTATGTCTTCGTGCTGTTCCAGGAAAACCGCTCCTTCGACCAGCATTTCGGCACCTTCCCCGGCGCCAACGGGCTGGTGCCCGGCGGCAGCCAACCGGGCTACACCCAGAAGATCGTCAACACCGACGGCTCCGTCGGCACCATCTCGCCTTTCAAGATCCCGCAATCGGTGACCGACACCAACGGCAACACCGTGCCGCTCTACCCGATGGATACCGACAGCGTCGATCACAGCCACACCGGCATCGTCAACGACGAGCACCTGGTGAACGGCGTAACCCTGAACGACCGTTTCGCGCTGAATGCCGAGGGGCTGACCACGGATTCCAGCGGCAACATCGTCTCGCGCACCACCGGCGCGCCGCTGTCCAGCCTGCCGCCGCCGACGCTGGCGCAGAAGCAGAAGGCCGAGCTGGTGATGAGCCACCTCGACTGCGACACCATCCCGTTCCTGTGGCAGTATGCCGACCGCTTCACGCTGATGGACAACTTCCACATGTCCATCACCTCGGCCTCCACGCCGAACGCCATCGCCATGATCTCCGGCCAGAATGGTTTGACGCAGTTGGCGCTGCATCCGGCGCTGGCCGGCAGCAACAGCAGCAGCCCCACCGTCATGGAAAGCGGCGGCCTGCCTATGCTGAACGACGATGGCCCCTATGCCGGATCCAACTTCGACAATTCTCCGGTCAAGCCGCCCTACGGCCCGAACGACGAATCGCCCGCCGTCCCGGCACTGAACCAGACCTACGCCACCCTGCCGCTCTCCTTCATGGGCAGCGACATCAACACGATCATCCAGCACGACGAGAATCCGGCCCTCGACCTGTCTGACGTGCAAAGCGACATCAAGGTGATCGGCGCTGCCGACACGCCTGTCCATTGGGGCTGGTACCAGGAAGGCTACGACCACGAGCCGACCGACGGCACCGGTGCGGCCAGCTACAGCACCTACATCACCCACCATAACGGGCCGCAATATTTCGGCTACCTGGGCGACAACACCCACGTGCTGAACAACAACCTGCACGGGCTTGGCGATTTCTTCTCTGATATCGGCGCCCGCAAGCTGCCCGGCGGCGGCGTGTTCTACGTGCGCGGCGGCTATGGCAACAACGACGGCCTGCTGCCGGTCGATCCGAACGCCACCGTGCAAACCAACTTCGTCGGCAGCGACGACCATCCGGGCTACTCGGACGCCCAGATTGCCGAGGCGCTGGTGGCCGACGAGATCAACGCGATCGCCTCCAGCCCGTACTGGAACCAGAGCGCCATCGTCATAACGTATGACGAGACCGACGGGCTCTACGACCACGTGCCCGAATCGACGCGCAACTATGACAGCTTCGGCAATCCGAACGAGGCCAGCCAGCGCATCCCGGCCATCGTGATCTCGCCCTTTTCTGCGGTGCACAAGATCTCGCACCGCTACAGCGAGCACACCTCGGTCATCAAACTGATCAACACGATCTTCGGTCTGCGGCCGCTCGAGCTGCTGCCCGACGAGAAGCGCGCCCGCAAGCTGGGCCAGAGCGAGTTCGGCCAGCCGAACATGACCCCGTTCGATGCCGACCCGAGCATCGGCGACCTGACGGAGGCGTTCGACAATGCACGCCTGTCCGGCACCGCTGCCAAGCTGCCGGCCGAGTATGCCGAAATCCCGGCCAGCGCCGCCCACACCCTGCCGCAATACGGTGGCCAGGGTTGTGCCACTCTGAACATCGTGCCGACCGACTACGTCGGCGGCGCGTTGACCGACCCGGCGCCGCCTGACTTCAACCCGCGCCCAGGCACCACCCCAGGTCTGCCGACCACGCCGGGCTGGGGCGGCTGAGCGCTTCGATCGGGTGAGCGAGTTGGGGTGGGCGAGAGCCTGCCCCGTCCGCTCTGGTCGGTATTGGGGAGGCCTCCGCTTGCTTAAAGGCGTCCTGCTAGGCCTGCTTCTAGTGTCCGGAACGGCCCGTGCCGGCGCGGTGTTCGACCGGGTGCGCGAAGCGGGCACGCTTGCCTGCGGCAGCATCACCGAGCCGGGCGACTACACCAAGGACGACACCCACGGCCGAACGCAGGCGTTCGGCGCGGATTTCTGTCGCGCGGTGGCCGCCGCCCTGTTCGGCGACGCGCGGCACGCCACCGTCTATGGCTTCCCCGACGAGCAGGAGGGCATGGCGGCGTTGCAGCAGGGCCGCATCGCTCTGCTGGTCGGCGCCTCGCCCAACCCCGGCCTGGCGGCCCGCTACGGCGTGGCGTTCACCCAACCCGTCCTGTTCGACGGCCAGGGGTTTCTGGTGCGCCGCGACGCGGGTATCGCCAGCCTCGCGGATTTGGCCGGCAAACCGGTCTGCTTCATCGGCGGCACCCGTGCCGAGGAGGCTGCGACCCGCGAGCTGGGCGCGCGCGGCATCGCATTCCGGCCCTTTCCGTTCGAGGAGATGGGGGAGATGCAGGCAGCCCTCGTCACCGGCCACTGCCGCGCGCAGACGGGCGATGTCACGGCGCTCGCCGGCGGCCGCACTGGCTTCCACGGGCAGGTCCGTGACTTCATCATCCTGCCCGAGCGCATCACCCTCGATCCGCTGTCGCCGGTGGTGCAGGCCGGCGACGCGGCGTGGGCGCGGGTGGTCGACTGGACGTTGTTCGCGCTGGTCCAGGCCGAGATGTCCGGCGTCACCCAGGCCAACACCGCACGCATGGCCCGGTCGGGCGACGACACGGTCCGCATCCTGCTGGGCACCCGCCGAAGTGCCGCGGGCGGCCTGGGCCTGCCGGAAGGCTGGGGCATGCGGGTGATCGATGCGGTCGGCAATTACGGCGAGATGTTCGGGCGCGACCTGGGCGAGGCGTCGGCGGTCGGCCTCGCACGCGGCCCCAACAAGCCCTGGACGCAAGGCGGCCTGCTCTGGGCGCCGTCACTCTACTGAACCGACAATGTAAGCGGGCTACAACCCGCGCGTGAATGTGATGACGGGACGCATCATCTTCCGCGACAATTTTCATTGCGTGCATAAATGACCATCCGGGAGGTTAGGATGGCCGAAGCGTCACAATCGAGCGGTTTGAGTAGCGCCGATCTGCTGGCGGCCCTCACCGACAGCATTCTCGATCACGCCATCCTGGCCTTCGACCCCCAGGGCCTCGTCTTCTACTGGAACAAGGGCGCCGAGCGCCTGTTCGGCCATCCGGCATCAGCCGTGACCGGCCGGAACGTCGAGGCGGTCTTCACGCCCGAGGACAGGCTTCGTGGGGTGCCGCAGGCCGAGATGCAGATGGCGCTCGCCTGCGGCCGCGCAGAAGACGAGCGCTGGCACATGCGGCACGACGGCTCCCGCTTCTGGGGTGCCGGCCTGCTGACCAAGCTGGCCCCGCCGGCCAAGGGCTTCGTCAAGATCGTGCAGGACAGGACCGCACAGAGGCAAGATGCCGAGCAGACGGGGGCGAACGAGGCGCGGTTCCGTGCGCTGGCCGCCAGCCCTCGGCATGCCGTCTTCCTTGGCGGCAGCCTGGGAGAGCGCGTCGCCACCAGCCCGAACTGGACGGACTATACCGGTCTGTCGGCCGAGGAGAGCCTGGGGCTCGGCTGGGTCGAGGCTATCTGCCCGGACGATCGTGCGGCCACATTGGCGCAGTGGGCGGCGGCGGCCGCCAACGGGTCCTATGCCGTCGAACATCGCATCAGGCACGCCGCCAGCGGCACCTACCGCTGGCATCAGACTCGCGCGGCACCGCTGCAGGGTTTGCCCGGCCAGCCGCCTGACTGGGTGGGCAGTTCCACCGACGTGCACGACCTGCGGGCGCTGCAGACGCACGTCGTCGAGGCGGAGCGGCAACTGCGCACGCTGGTCGAAGGCGTCCCGCATCTGCTCTGGCGGTCCTGCAACAGAGGCCGGTGGATTTGGGCGAGTCCGCAATGGATCGACTACACCGGCCTGAGCCAGGACGAGAGCCAGGGCCGCGGCTGGCTGGATGCGGTGCATCCGGATGACCGCCCCGCCGCGCTGGCGGCCTGGGAGAAAGCCCAGGACCACGGCATGCTCGACGTGGAGTTCCGTGTGCGGCGCGCGGCCGATGGCGCCTATGTGTGGCACCGCACGCAATCCATGCCGGTGCGCGACGAGGCGGGGCGGATCGTGGAGTGGCTCGGCACCACCACCGATGTGCAGGATCTCAAGGATCACGCCCGCGCCCTGGAGTCCGAGATCCAGGAGCGCAAGCGGGTCGAAGAGCGGCTGCTCTACATGGCGTTTCACGACGACCTGACAGGCCTGCGCAGCCGCGCCTTTCTGATGGACCGGCTGGTCGTGGCGCTCGGCGCGGCCGAGGCCGGATCACAGGCGGGCTGCGCAGTGCTGTTCCTAGACCTCGACCGCTTCAAGCTGGTCAACGACAGCCTCGGCCACCAGTCAGGCGACGCGCTGCTGGTGCAGGTCGCGAGCCGCCTGGCCACGTGTGTTCGTCCGCAGGACACCCTGGCGCGGCTGGGCGGCGACGAGTTTGCGATCATCGTCGAAGACGACCAGGCCGCCCAGACGGCCGTGGACACCGCGGCGCGCATCATCGAAGCGATGCGGCAACCGGTGATGCTCGGCGCGCGCGAGGTGTTCTCGTCGTGCAGCATCGGCGTTGCCGCAAGCGCCGGCCACAGCGTGCCCGAAACCCTGCTGCGCGACGCCGATACAGCCATGTACTTCGCCAAGCACACCGATTCGGGCGGCTATGCCGAATTCAACTCCGCAATGCGCGACAGCGCCGTGGAAGCCCTGGAACTGCGCACCGATCTGCGCAATGCCCTCGCGCGCCGCGAATTCGTCCTGGATTACCAGCCTATTTGCGATGCGCAGACGAAAGCCATCGTCGGGGTGGAAGCGCTGATACGCTGGCAGCATCCCACGCGCGGTTTGGTGTCGCCCGGATACTTCATTCCCGTGGCCGAAGAGATCGGTCTGATCAAGGAGATCGGCCGCTGGGTCTTGCAGGAAGCCTGCGAGCAGTTGGGCGCGTTGCGCCGGGCATTTCCCACGTTGGATCTGCGCATGAGCTTGAATGCGTCCGGCGAGGAATTGCGGGACCAGAGCTTCGTGACCGAGATGGAGGAGACCATAGGCCTCCTCGGGATCGACCCGCGATCGGTGCAGCTCGAGGTGACGGAAAGCATCTTGATTAGGCAACCTGAGACGGCCGCGGAGATACTGCGCCGCATCCGGCAGTTCGGGGTGCGCGTGGCGCTCGACGATTTCGGCACAGGATACTCCTCGCTGAGCTACCTCGACCGCTACGATATCAACACGATCAAGATCGACCGCTCGTTTGTCTCCCGCCTGCTGACCCGGCCGCGCACCGTCGCGATCGTGGAGGCCATTACGCGGCTCGCGGCGAGCATCCAGCTTGATGTCGTGGCCGAGGGCGTCGAAGACGAAGCCGAACTGCAGATCCTCCGCGATGCGGGCTGCCGCTATGTGCAGGGTTATCTGGTCGGCCGTCCCGTATCGCCCGCGACGATCGCAACGAGGCTAACCAGGCAGTTGGCCCGGGCTGGACAAGGTTAGCGGTGGCCAGGCTGAGGTGACTGTCATTCGGGATTGTATTCCCAAGTACACGTGACTCAGCAGCAAGTACCGCCGGCGTGGCCGAACGGACATCACCTTGGGTCGGCATGTGTATCGCGCTGGTAATTCCTAGGTTTGTCGTCCGATAACATTTTTGCGACTGATCCATAGGCCGTCCTTACGTCGCACGGCGGCAGCCGGTATTTACAAACAGTTGAGATCGCCCAATGTGCAGCCCGTTCGCCGCCCGGCGGACCAACACCGTCTCAACCAAGCTCAGGACTCCGATGCCCGACACACATGTGGATGCAGCCCAACTCGGTCGCCGGCTTGGGGTGCTGGTCGTGGGGCTGGGCGGCGCGGTGGCCAGCACCGCGGTGGCGGGTATTGAACTCCTGCGGGCAGGTTCGAACGACCTGGCCGGGCTGCCGCTCGCCAATGTCGGCGCGGCCGGCCTCGCCCCCTACCGCAACATGCACTTTGCCGGCTGGGACGTGCGCGACGACGACCTGGCCGCCGCCGTCCGCGAACACCGCGTGCTCGACCGCGACCAGAGCGATCAGGTGGAGGGCCGCTTGCGCACCATGCGCCCCTGGCCGGCCGCCGGCAGCCGCGATTACTGCCGCAACATCCACGGCTCGAACACGCTGCGTGGCGGCCATCGCTCCGCGGTCGAGCAGATACGCGGCAACATACGCCAGTACAGCGGCGACACTGGCATTGCCAACCTGGTGATGGTCAACCTCGCCTCGGTCGAGCGCTGGCCTGACCTGACTCTCGATGTGCTGCAATCGGCCGCTTCCTTCGAGCGCGGCCTCGATGCCGACGACGCGGCGATCAGTCCGGCCATGCTCTACGCCTACGCCGCCATCATGGAGGGGGTGCCCTACGGCAACTTCACCCCAAGCCTGGCGGCCGACATCCCGGCCCTGACCAAGCTGGCCGAGGAGCGTTGCGTGCCGGTGGCCGGCAAGGACGGCAAGACCGGCCAGACCTTCATCAAGACCGTGCTGGCACCGGCTTTCCGCGCCCGCTCGCTGTATGTGGAGGGGTGGTTCTCGACCAACATCCTGGGCAACCGCGACGGCCTGGCGCTGGACAATGCGGACAGCCTGCAATCCAAGCTGAACACCAAGGGCTCCGTGCTGGACGACATCCTGGGTTACCACGTGGAAGACCACCTGGTGAACATCCAGTATTACAAGCCGCGCGGCGACAACAAGGAAGCCTGGGACAACATCGACCTGGTCGGCTTCATGGGCCAGAAGATGCAGATGAAGGTCAACTTCCTCTGCCGCGACAGCATCCTGGCCGCACCCCTGGTTATCGAGATCGCCCGCGTACTCGATCTGGCCAAACAGCGCGGCCGGGGCGGCATCCAGGAACAGCTGGGCATCTTCTTCAAGGCGCCGATGACGCCCGCCGGCAAGCGCGAGGAGCACGCGTTCGGCGCGCAGGAGCGCAACCTGCTCGACTGGCTGAACGCTGCCTGATGGACGGCGGCAGGGTGGCCGGCGGCCTGCAGGCGTTCACGCCGCTGGCCGCCGAAATGGGCGACCTCAAGCGCATACGCGACGCGTCCTCCCCCGACTCGCTGGCGGTGCGCGCGTTCCGCATGGCCTGGGGCCGGCTGGCCGCCGGCGAGGCCGTGCGCGACGTGGCCCTGTCGAGCGCCGCCGACACCGTGGCCGCGATGCGGCTAGGCGGCCTGACCCTGCCGGTTTTGGCCGCGGCCGGCGTCGGCGACCCGGGTGCGGTCCTGGCTCGCGGCTTCGACGAGGTCGCCCAGGCGGTGGCACAGCCCCTGCGGGCCGAACTGCGCGCCCGGCTCGGCCAGCACCGCCACGCCGCGCCGGTCCCCGCCTTCGTGGAAGCGCTGATCCGGCAGCCTAGGGCAGGGGCCACCTGTCCCGGCAAGCCGCGGCTGGTGCTGGAGCCGCCCGAGAACCACGGCGACCACTGCCTTGTCGTGGCCGTGCTGGGCGTGCTCCTGTCGCACACCTATGGCGCCGACCCCGCCACCGTGTTCCTGGCCGGCCTGGCCCACCACCTGCACAACGCCGAACTGCCCGATAGCGGCTTCGCGGGTGAAATGCTGCTTGGCGACGACCTCGGCCCGTTGATCGCCCGCCTGTTCGACCGCGCGCTGGACACCTTGCCCGCCGCACTCGCCGAGACCTGCCGTGCTGCGCTGGCCACGATCGGCGACGCCGACACGCCGGACGGGCGCGCCTTTCACGCGGCCGACGTGATGGATCGCGTGCTGCAGATGCGCCACTACGAGGACGTGGCCCGCTTCACCACCATCCAGGCGCTGGACGACCTCGACCTGGTGCATGCCGGACCCGTGCAGGCGTTTCACCGGGCCGTGCTGCACGAAGCCGGGCTGGGTTGAGCCTGCGCAGCCCGACCACCGGCCGAACGCTGCACCGGTCCGGCCACGCGCTGGCGGCCGATGGCGAGCGCTGGCCGGTCCTGGACGGCATCGCCTTCCTCCGCGCCAACCGCCGCGGTCTGGCCGACGCCGCGCTGGCCCGTCTGGACCGTGGCGACGCCGAGGGAGCGCTCGTCCTGCTGCTGGGCGACCAGGACGACTGGGCGCGCAGCCCGCCACCGGACGAGGCGGTGCGCCGCGAGGCGGTGCGCCGGTGCCACGCGTTGAGTTTCCGCGAGGCTATGGCGCTGCTGGCGTTCGGCCCCGTCGGCACCTATTTCGCGCATCGCTGGTCCGACCCGACCTTCCTGTCCGGCTTGGCGCTGGCGCAGTCGCATTGGCAGAGCCCGCGCCGCGTGCTGGAGGTGGCCTGCGGCGCCGGCCATTACCTGCGCGCATTCATGCCCCATGCGCCCCAGGTGACCGGCGGCGACGTGGTGTTCGCCAAACTATGGCTGGCGCGCCATTTCATCGCTCCCGAGGCGCAGCTCGTCTGTTTCGATGCCGCCGCACCCTGGCCCTTCGACGACGGCGCGGCCGACCTGCTGTTCTGCCACGACGCGTTCTACTTCCTGCCGGACAAGCCTTTCGTGTCGGCCGAAATGAAGCGCCTCGCCCCACGAATCGTCGTCGGCCACATGCACAACGCGCTGGCCGATAACCTGTCGGCCGGGCAGCCGCTGACGCCGGACGGGTACGCTGCCCTGTTTGCAGGCTGCACGCTGTTCGACGACCAGGAACTGACGTCCGCCCTGGTGGAGCGGCGCGTTCCGCGGGACAGCGATGCCGCCGCCTTGCACGACTCGGCCGCGCTCGCGCTCGCCTGGGGATGCGCGCCGGCCGCCGCGGCCAGCGGCAGCCTTACCCAGCCGCAGCCGGGCCGCCCGCTGCGCCTGAACCCGCTCTATGAGGATGGCGAAGTCCGCTGGCCGTCCGACCGGTATGCGCGCGAGTACGGGCCGCTCGCCACCTACCCCCAGCACACCGACGCCCCGGCGGCGGCACAGGCGGGACAGACGGAAGCCATCGACGCCCTGGCCCGCACGCGCGTCCTGCTCGACCTGCCGGCGCGCTGGTGATGGGCCTGCGGTGGGGCATCGCCGGCTGCGGCTGGGTCGCACGCGATTTCGTGGCCCCCGCCATCGCGGCGTCGTCCAACGGCCGCCTGGCCGCGCTGCACGACGTGTCGGCACCGGCGCTGGCCCGCATGGCGGCGGCGTTTCCGCAGGCCGAGCCATGCGACGAGCTTGGTGCGTTCCTGCGCCGGATCGACGCGGTGTATGTCGCCTCGCCCAACCACGCGCACCGGCCTGTGGTGGAAGCGGCCGCCTCGGCGGGCGTGCCTGTGCTGTGCGAGAAGCCGATGGCCGCCACGATGGCCGATGCGCGCGCCATGGTGGCCGCCTGCGACCGTGCCGGCGTTTCGTATGCGACCGCCTTCGACCAGCGCTTCCATCCAGCCCACCAGCACATCGCCGCGCTGCTGTGCAGCCGCGCGCTCGGCACCGTCACGGCGGTGCGGATCGTCTATTGCTGCTGGGTGGGACCCGGGTTCCAGGGCGACAACTGGCGCATTGACCCGGCGCGCGCCGGCGGCGGCGCGCTGATCGACCTGGCGCCGCACGGCCTCGACCTCGCATCCACCCTGCTCGGCGAACGGCTGACCGAGATCGCGGCGATCGGCCAGTCGCGGGTCCATGATTACGCGGTGGAAGACGGCGCGCTGCTCGTGGCGCGCACCGATGCCGGCACGCTGGTGCAGCTGCACGTCGCCTATAATTGCCCGGAGGTGTTTCCGCGCCGCCGCCTGGAGATCATTGGAACGCAGGCCCAGATCGTGGCGATGGACACGATGGGCCAGACGGCCGGCGGCAGCATGCAGTTGACCTATGCCGATGGCCGGACGGAGCTGCCGGACGTGCCCGGCGCGGCGCGCTCGCCGTTCCTCAACCAGGTGGAAGCGTTCGCCGAGGCTGTGCTGGGCCGCACCCCGTTCGCTTTCCCGCCAGCCCACGACCTGCACATCATGGATCTGGTCATGCGCGCCCAAGCCCAGGCCCGCCCGGCCATGACCGGTATGCACCATGCCGCTTGAGCCCTACGCCTGCACCAATTGCGGCCATTGGCAGCGCTACTTCGCCGTGCCGCCCAACTGCCCGATCTGCTCGGACGTCCGCAACGACCTGCCGGCTGATGGCTGGGCGTTCGCCCGGCCGGAGGAGCTGGAGGGCCGCTCGGACTACCACTGGCGGGAGGCGATCCCCGGCGTGTGGGAGTTCTGGTCCACGCCGCGCTTCGGCCTGGACAGCCACGGCTGGCTGCTGACCTACCCGGACGGCAACGTCGCGTTCGAGGCGGCGCCGCACTATAGCGCGGCGCAGTTGGCGCACATCGAACGTCTCGGCGGGATCGCATTCTTGGCCGCCTCCCACCCGCACGGCTACGGCGCGCTGTATCAGCTTCAGGACCATTTCAAGCCCGAGCTGCTGATCCAGAAGGACGACCTGCAATGGACCAAGGCGATGCGGGTGACGCTGCCCTACGACGAGGCCTTCGAGATCAGGCCGGGGCTGACGCTGCATCATACTGGCGGCCATTATGAAGGCCATTCGATCCTGCACGATGCCGGGCGCCGCGCGGTGTTCGCCGGCGACGCGCTGAAGATCGATTTCGCCGCCACCGGCGCCGCGCAGGCGATCTCCTGCCACAAGGCCTACCACAAGCAGATACCACTGTCCCACGACGAGCTGCGCCGCTACCGCGCGGTGTTCGCCAGACTGGATTTCACTGCCGTGTTCACCCCCTTCGAATACGCGACCGGGATCGGCACCGCCGACGCACTCGCCTTGCTGGACACGATGATCGAAGGGCGCCCCAGCACGCGGCCGATGCGGCTCGGCTGATGACCGATCACGTCCTGCCGCAGGCCATTCCGGACGCGGCTGCGGCCTACATCCAGTCGCTGCCGCCCGGCCGCGTCGAGCTGTTCAGCCTGACGCCGCTGGACCGCACCGGCATCGCCTGCTGGAACGTCATCTTCCTGCCGGCCGATGGCAAGCCGTTCCAGGGCGAAACCCCGCATGGCGTGGGCTACGGCGTCACCGACGCCGACGCCATCGTCGGCACCACCGGCGAGCTGGCCGAAGCGGTGCATTCGGCCAGCGGTTACGCGAATTTGCCGATCACCACCGCCAGCTTCGCCAGCCTGGCCGCCAGGCTCGGCTCGCGCGGGGTCGCCGACCCGCTGACGCTGTGCCTGCCGGCCGGCAGCACGGTGGACCACGCGACGGTGATGGACTGGGTGCCGGCCCAGCGCTGGCCCTCGGGCGAGGCCGTGCTGGTGCCGGCCGAAATGGCCGCGTGCTCCACCGGCGACCTCAAGCCCGGCACCGTGCCGTTCACCACGCCGATCACCAACGGGCTGGGCGCCGGCCCCACGCTGGATTTCGCCATCGGCCACGGCATCGGCGAGTTGCTGCAGCGCGACGGCAACGGCCTGGGCTTCCGCGCCATGGACCGCGGCATCGTGCTCGACCTGGGCGACGGTCCTGCCGACCCGCGCACCCGCGCGCTGCTGGGGCGCTTCGCGCAAGCCGGCATCGAGGTGCTGCCGAAATTCGCCACCGACGAGTTCGGGGTCGCCAACCTCTACGTGGTGGGCGGCGAGCCGGACGCGTCCGCACCGTTTCCGCTGATGGTGACGGCCTGCGGCGAGGCGGCGTCGCTCGACCGCGAGGAGGCGCTGCGCAAGGCGCTGCTCGAGTTCGCCTCCAGCCGCATGCGCAAGACGTTCAGCCACGCGCCGATGGCCACGATCGCCCACGTGGCGCCGCCCGGCTATGTCGAGCGGTTCCGCGCCTACCACACGCTGGCGGGCGAGGAGGGCCGTGCGCTGTCCGCGATGAAGGCGTGGTGCCGCACCGATGCCGCCGCCCTGCGCCGGTCGCTCGCCGGCACCGTGCTGTCGCGCAACGCGAGCAAGCGGTTCGACGAGCTGCCGGTTTGGGCGGGTCCCCTGTCCGGCACGCCAGCCGTGGCCGAATACGCGCGCCGTCTGGCGGCCGCCGGGATGGAGGTCCTGTTCCTCGATTTCTCGCCGCCGCACGACCGCCGCGTGCACGTGGCCAAGGTGATCGTCCCGGGGCTAGAGGTGGAGACGATGAGCTACCACCGCATCGGCGAGCGCGGCGTGCGCAAGCTGCTGGAGCGCGGCTCCTCGCTCGCGGGCTTGGGCGCCCCGCCAGCCGGCGCGCAGCCGGTGCGCCTGCCTGCGGGGGCACAGGCGCGGCTGGGCGGCCCGGCCTGGCTGGACGTGGCCGCGGTCGATCGTCTCGTCGGCGCGCTGTATCCGCTGTATCGTGAGCCGCTGGTGCACAGCGCGCCCATCGCCCTGGAAGCAGCGGCGTGACGCTGCGCTACGCCTACAACACCAACGGCACGGCCAACCACCGGCTGGACGACGCGCTGGGACTGATCGCGGAGTCTGGCTACGACGGCGTGGCGCTCACGCTCGACATCCATCACCTCGATCCGTTCGACCCGGCGTTTCCCGCCGACCTGCGCCGGTTCGCCGCCCGCCTGCGCACGCTGGGGCTCGGCTGCGTGGTGGAGACCGGCGCCCGCTTCCTGCTCGACCCGCGGGCCAAGCACGAACCCACCCTGCTGAGCGCCGACCCGGACGGCCGTGCGCGCCGGCTGGATTTCCTGGGCCGCGCGCTTGGGGTGGTGGCCGAGACCGGCGGCGAGGCGATGAGCTTCTGGGCCGGCGTGCCCAAACCCGGCGTGGCGAGACAGGCCGCCCTCGGCTGGTTCCGCGAGGGCGCCGAAGCGGTCGCCCGCCGCGCCGAAGCGCTGGGCGTGGTGGCGGCCCTGGAGCCGGAACCCGGCATGCTGGTCGAAACGGTCGATGATTTCGCCGCCCTGGACCTGCCCGGCCTGCACCTGGCGCTCGACACTGGCCACTGCCTGGTGACCGGCGAGCGCGACCCGGCGGACGCGGTGAGCGAGTTCGCCGGCCGGCTCGGCACCGTTGCCATCGAGGACATGCGCCGCGGCGTGCACCTGCACCTGCCGTTCGGCGAGGGCGACATGGATGTGGCGGCCGTCCTCGGCGCGCTGCGGTCCGTGGGCTTCGGCAAGCTGGTCTGCGTCGAGATGTCGCGCGAAAGCCACCGCGCCGACACCATGGTTCCCGCGTCGCTCGCCTGGCTCAAACGCGCCGAGGCAGCTGTGCAGGTCCGCCCGAACAGCGATGCCTGATGCGCATCTGCTTCGTTTCCCGGCGGTTCTTCCCCGCCATCTCCGGCATGAGCGTCTATGCGTCCAACTTGCTGGCCGAACTGGTGGCGGCGGGCCACGACGTGACGATGGTCAGCCAGTATCGCGGCGACGCGCTGGGCCGGCGGGTCTATGGCGGCGGCCCGCCGCCGCCGGTGCCGGGCGTGCGGGTGATCGGGCTGGAACAGCTGGGCGAACAGGATGGCGGCGATTTCGAGGCCGACGTTCAGCGCTTGGCCGACACGGTCGTCGACGAGCATCGCCGCGCCCCGTTCGACGTTCTGCACGCCCAGTATGGCTACCCCTGCGGGTGGGCCGCCCTGCTCGCCTCGCGGCAGACCGGCGTGCCGAACGTGGTCTCCATCCAGGGCGGCGACGGCCATTGGGTCGGGTCGTGCTGCGAGACTCACCGCCTGGCCATGGTGCGCGTGCTGGACCACGCCGGCGCCGTGCTGATCGGCTGCGACAGTTTCGCCCGCGAGGTGAGCGATCGGCTGGGCACGGCGCGCGGCCGCTTCACCATCGTGCCCGGAGCGGTCGATGTGGCCCGTTTTACCCCCGCCCGCCGCGCCAACCCGTTACCGGTGCTGCTTTATCACGGCCGTGTGGATGCCCGAAAAGGCGTGCTGGACCTGCTGGAGGCCGCCGCCCGGCTCACCTGCGAGGGACTGGACTTCCGCCTTGTCGTCTCCGGCATCGGCCCCGATTTCGAGGCGGCCGAAGCGCGCATCGCCGCACTCGGCTTGCAGGCACGCGCCCAAATGGCGGGGTACGTGGACTATGCCGATGCGCCCGCCGTCTATGCGCAGGCCGACGTCTTCGTCTCGCCGACCTATGCGGAAGGTTTCTCCAACACCATCCTGGAGGCGATGGCCAGCGGCCTGGCCGTCGTGTCCTGCCGGGCGGTGGGCGTGATGGACTGCATAGAGCACGGCCGGAACGGCCTGCTGAGCGCGCCAGGCGACGTGCCCGCCCTGGCCGCCTCGCTGCGCCGGGTGCTGTGCGATCCCACGGAGCGCCACCGTCTGGCACAGGCCGGGCTGGCGGATTGTCGCGCGCTGTATTCCTGGCAGGCGGTCGGCCGTCAGATCATGGGCGTCTACCGCTCCGTCGCCGGCAACGCGCCGGATATGGACTGGCCGGCCACGCTGCCCATCACGCCATGCCGCTTCCGCGCCGAACCGCATCTGCTCTAGCCATGCCCACGGCGCTGTTCGTCTCACCGCATCTGGACGACGTGGCCTTTTCCTGCGGCGGCCTGGCCGCTCTCCTCGTCGGCGAGGGCTGGCACACGGTCCTGGCCACCGTGTTCACCCGATCGGTCGTGCCGGCCACCGGTTTCGCGCTCGCCTGCCAGCTCGACAAGGGGCTCCCGTCCGAAGTCGACTACATGGCGCTGCGCCGCAACGAGGATCTGGCCGCCGCCGCACACCTGGCGGCCTCCGCGCTGCATTGGCTGGACCTGCCCGAAGCGCCGCATCGCGGGTATGGGTCGCCCGCCGCCCTGTTCGGCGCCGTGCAGGCCGACGACGGAGCCGAGACCCTGGTGACCGGTGGCTTGTCCGCCTTGGCGCAGGCTGTCGCGCCCGACCTGGTGCTTGCCCCGCAAGGGCTTGGCAACCACGTCGATCACCAGGTGGTCGTAGCCGCGGTGCAGGCAGTCTTTCCCGCAGGCGTCATCGCCTACTACCGCGACACGCCGTACGCGATCCGTCAACCGACGGCCGACCCCCTGGCGTGCGTTCCCCGGGGGGCGTCGAGCCTGGTGAACATCGCTTCGGCGTTGCAGGCCAAGGTCGCCGCCTCGGCCGCCTATGCCAGCCAGATCGGCTTTCAGTTCGGCGGCCCGCATCCGCTTGCCACCGCCTTGCGCGATTTCGCTCTGCTCGAAGGCGGGGGTATGCCGGCTGAGCGTTTTCTCGGTGCGCCGCTGCCGCTGGCCGCGACCGGACGTTGACGTAGGGTGCGGGACCGCTAGCACGTCGCCGCAGGCGCAAACCACCAGCGAGGTCAGTCCCATGATGCAGCCCGATCCCGTCGTCATTCTCGGCTATGCCCGCACGCCTATGGGGGCGTTCCAGGGGGCGCTGGCGGGCAGCACGGCAACCCAGCTTGGGGCCGAAACGGTGCGCGCCGCCGTGGCCCGGTCCGGCATCGCCCCCGGCGAGGTGGACCGCATCTACATGGGCTGCGTGCTGCCGGCGGGCCTGGGCCAGGCGCCCGCACGCCAGGCGGCCCTGGGCGCGGGCCTGCCCGACAGCGTGGAGGCGACCACGGTGAACAAGATGTGCGGCTCCGGCATGCAGGCTGCCATCATGGCGGCCGACGCGCTGGCCGCGGGCTCGGCCGACATCGTGGTGGCCGGAGGCATGGAAAGCATGTCCAACGCGCCCTACCTACTCGGCAAGCACCGTGCCGGCGCCCGCATCGGCCACGACGTGGTGAAGGATTCGATGTATCTCGACGGGCTGGAAGACGCCTACGAGCCCGGCCGGCTGATGGGCAGCTTCGCCGAGGATTCGGCCCGCGACCACCAGTTCACCCGCAGCGCCCAGGACGGCTACGCCATACGATCGCTGAACCGCGCCATCGCGGCCGTCGCCAGCGGCGCCTTCGAGCGCGAAATCGTGCCGGTCAGCGTGGCCGGGCGTGGCGGCAGCACGCTGGTCGACACCGACGAGCAGCCGGGCCGCGCGCGCGCCGACAAGATACCCACGCTCAAGCCCGCCTTCGCCAAGGACGGCACGATCACGGCGGCCAACGCGTCCTCCATCTCCGACGGCGCCGCCTCCCTGGTGATGACGCGCGCCAGCGTGGCCCAGCGCCACGGCGTGCCGGCGGCGGCCAGGCTGGTAGCCCACGCCGCCCACGCCCACGCGCCCGCGCAGTTCACCACCGCCCCTGTGCCGGCGATCCGCAAGCTGCTCGACCGTGCCGGCTGGAGCGTGGCCGACGTCGATCTGTTCGAGGTGAACGAGGCGTTCGCCGTGGTGGCGATGATTGCCGCCCGCGAGCTCGACATCCCCGACGACAAGCTGAACGTGAACGGCGGCGCGACCGCGCTGGGCCATCCGATCGGCGCCTCCGGCGCGCGCATCATGGCCACGCTGATCGCCGCCCTGCAGCAGCGCGGCGGCAAGCGCGGCGTGGCCAGCCTGTGCATCGGCGGAGGCGAAGCGACGGCAGTCGCGATCGAATTGGTGTAACCGACCCGGCCGGTCCATGGACCTGCCGAGGTTCGCGGCGTGCGCCTACCCCAGAACGATCGCGTTGTAGATCATGTGCACCAGCACCGCCGGGACCAGCCGTCCGCTCTTCTTGAACAGCGCCGCGTTGACCGCACCCAGCAGGAACACCGGCGCCCATGCCAGCATGGGGTGATAGGCCGCGAAAAACGCGGCGCTGCCCAGCATCGCTCGCCAGCCCCCCCACTCCCGGTCCAGCGCTCGGTAGAGCAGGCCCCTGAACAGGAACTCCTCGGCGAGCGGCGCGATCAGAACCGCCATCACGAAGAAGGCTTCGTGCAGGTGCGGCACGGACTTCATCAGGGCAGACCCGTTCTGCAACTGGTCTGCCGCGAACGGCCAACGCTGCAACGCCGCACGATAGCACAGCCCCGCACCACCCAGCGCCGTGCCCAGAACCGCGGCCAAGGCCAGCGAGCCGCTCATGCCCATCCGCCCCGGCTGCTCGATGGCCCACCACACAGGCCGGGCCTGCCAGGGTGAGCCAACCGCGCGCCAGTTCCAGATCGCACCCAGCGACACGTCGCGGCGGCCCAGGAATTCGGCCATCGCAATCGACACCGCAGCCGCGCACAAGCCGTAGATGACCGCGTGCGCGACCGCGACCTGGCCACGCGGGAAGAACGCCAGCAGCCCGCCGGTGACGACGGCACCCAGCTCGACCAGGGCGCTGATGCCGATCATCGCGTGCATCAGCGTCGGCGGCGCGGGCAACACCTCCGACCATGGATCGTACAGATAGGGCAGGCGGGCGCGAAAATTCTGCCACATCGCAGCCGCGGTCACGATGGAGTATACGACTCCCAAGACGACGAGATTCCACTGCTGCGTCAGCACGCCGATGGAGAACGTCAGCATGCCGAGCTGCGCCGCCCAGCGCCGCCCGAGCGGCACTTTCTGGATCTCGCCCGCCTCGCTCGTCACGGTAGCCAACGTGACCGTCTTGGCTGCCATGCTGCGGGCAAACAGGAACCAGGCCGCGCCGAGCAACGCCACCCGCCAGGCATCGGCGGGAAACCGGACCGCCGCATAGATCAGCACCAGGCCCACGCTGCCCGTCGCCAGCCACGTCCACAGCCGCGCTTTCGCCCGCAGCAATTGCTCCAGGCCATGCGGCCAAGTGAGCGTGATCCACAGCGCGCCACCTTCGGAGGCGAGCGATTTCGGCCCGAGCACGAGAAGGAAGTAGGTGCCGAACACCACGGCCGCACCGCACAGCATGTTCCATTGATGCCCTGCGTGCGCCAGGATGCCGCGCAAGTTGAACACCTGGAACGTCGCCAGCGATACGGGGATGAGCACAGCCTGCACCAGGGCGCTTCGGTCCCGCACGAACCACAGGATCTCCTTGCGATACAGCGCGTCGCCGCCGAAACCGGCGTCCCTGCGCACCGCCTGCACGCCAGTGGCGGCACGCGCGTGCGGATTGCCGGCCAGCCCGCGCGCGGCGCCCCAAACGCTGAAACGCACCGCGGCGGCAACGACCACGGCGCACGATACGACGTCGATGAGCATGCCCAGGGCGAGCGAGGCCGTCCCGCCCGGCAGCTGCCCCAGGAACAGACCCAGATAGGGCCACGGCACGGCCGCAAGCGACGCGAGCCCCCCGGCGATCGCCGCAAACACCGTCGCCTTGGTGGCAGCCGCCATGAATATCGCGATCATGGTGGCGTAGCCGAGCCAGCCCATCAGCCCGATCAAGGCGCCGCGCGACCTGGGACTGAACCGCAACGTGACCCCGATCTCCAACGCCTTGCCGAGGCTGGCCGCCGCGAAGGTGATGGGAACGCCGATGACCACGGCGGCCAGCAACCCGGCAGCCTTGCCGTACAGCAGGCCATACAAGACGCCGGGCATAAGCGGCGCGGTGACGTAGATCGGGTTCGCCGCCATGGGAGAGAGCAGCTCGGCCAGGAAAACGGCGCCCTGCGGCACCGGGTGGCTGAACAGCCACTCCCACATCGGGTGTCGCCGGCGTTGCACGTCCAGCTCCAGGCCCTCGCCCTGGAATGCCATCATCACGAACCAGACCAGCAGCGTCAGCGAGCCGAGCAGGGCCGGCATGTTGCCGGCGCGCGGCAGCCCGGCCAATCCGGCCACGTCGCTGTCGCGCGATACCAGCCCGGCCGGACCGTGCAGCTTTACGGCTTGCCGCAGCCGGGCCTCGATGACCTGCCGGTCACCGCCGTCACGCTGCGCTATCTCCGTTGCCTCGATCTGGTAGGCGCCGTCGATCCAGGCGGCCGGGTCGGAGACCGCGGCGATGAACCAAGGGGCCGCCACGACGCGGCCATCCCGCTCGGCGGCGAACTGCTCGCCCGCGATCACCGCGCTCACCACCATGAGCGCGGCCATCAGGTGCACCAGGGCCAGCCACACGACGCCCAGCAGAAATCCCAACTGCCCGAAATCGGCTCGCCTCGCAGTGCGCTGGGCGAACAGCTCCCGCTGCCTGCGCCGTCGCGCCACGGCGCGCCGGCCCGAAGCCGCCAGCAGCAGCCGGACCACCGTCCAGAAGCCCGGCTCGCGGCCGGCCCGGTCGCTCATGCCCCGGCAGGCCGCGCCATCGGCTGGGCGGCCCGTGCCGTCAACTGCAGAAAGATGTCCTCCAGCGCCGCGCCGCCGTTCTCGGCGCGCAGCGCTGCCAGCGGCCCTTTCGTCACGACCTGGCCGTCGTTGATGATCACCGCGTGAGAGCAGAGCCTGGCCACGTGGTCCATCAAGTGCGTCGAGAACAGGATGGTCGTCCCGCGGGAGGCGGCTTCCAGGATGAGCTCGTAGAAGAGGTGCGTGGACTCGACGTCCAGCCCGTTGGTCGGCTCGTCCAGCACCAGCAGCTTCGGCGCGTGCAGCATCGCCAACAGCAGGCCGAGCTTCTTCTTCATGCCGCGCGAGTAATCCTCGGCGAAACGGTCAAGGTCTTGGGCCAAGCGCAACCGGGCGATCGTGGGCTCCAGCTGGGCCAGCGCCGCCTTGGCGTCCAGCCCGTGCATCGCGGCACTCAGCGCCAGCGTCTCTCGCCCGGACAGGTAGGAGTAGAACACGGGTTCGTCGGGCAGGAATCCGATCACCCGCTTGGCCGCCACCCGGTCCTCGAACGCGTCCAGGCCATCGACGCGCAACGACCCGCCGGTAGCCTTAAGGATGCCCATCAGCAGCCGGAACAACGTGGTCTTGCCGGCGCCGTTCGGTCCCAGCAACCCGCAGATCTGCCCGGCCGGCACCGTGAACGTGATGCCGCGCAACGCGGTCGTGGGGCCGAACGTCTTCGTCACGTCCAGCAGGCGCACGAGGTCGGCAGCGCCGTCGCGCGCTTGTGGCATGCTGTCGTTGGGCAACGCGTCGTTCATGCGATCCGGCCGGACAAGTTCGGTCCGGCCATGATGCCCGGCCGCCGTGCACGACTACAAGCGTAACCGGCTTCGTACGGCAGACGGCGTTCACGGCCGGGCCGGATGTCGGGTAATGGACTGCCATACGGTCGATCGCCCCGATCGCGAGGAGAACACAGCTTGGCCGCGGAACGGTGCCCGACGAACGCCCTGCCTCTGGCGCCCTTCCACCTGGCCTTCCCCGTGCACGACCTGTCGGCCGCGCGGCGCTTCTATGGCGGGCTGCTCGGCTGTGCAGAGGGGCGCAGCTCGGAAGCATGGGTGGATTTCGACTTTTTCGGGCATCAAATCGTGGCCCACTTCGCCCCGGCGCAAGCCGCCTCCGTCGTCAGCCAAGTGGACGGGCACGGCGTGCCGGTGCGGCATTTCGGCGTGGTGCTGACGATGCAGCAATGGCACGAGGCGGCCGACACGCTGAGCCGCGCCGGCATCGCCTTCCTCATCGCACCCACGATCCGGTTCCGCGGCCAGCCCGGCGAGCAGGCGACGATGTTCTTCGAGGACCCGAGCGGGAATGCGATCGAGCTGAAGGCGTTCGCCGACATCGGCATGCTGTTCGCCCGCTGAGACGGGAGTCAGGGCGCGCTATCGCCCGAGCCGGTTCAGCAGGGCCATGGCCGCGTGCGGCGCCCGCTCCTTGTCGCCGCTGATGCAGTAGGCGAAGCACGGCAGGGCCCGGGGTGGAGCCGCCGGCGCGCACGACGGCAAGTCGTCCACCCTCTCTCCCACGGCCCAGCCTTTGAACCGGGCCGCCCAGCCGTCCAGCGCCGCGCTGTCGTAGCCTTCGGCGGCCTCCAGGCTGTTGCGCTGCAGCCGGGCGTAGATGAAATCCGCGGTGACGTCGCCCCGCAGCCCCTGCTTGCCGGAATCGATGATGGCGATGGCGACGCCGTGAGCGCGTGCCAGGGCCACCCAGGCCGGGTTCTCGAAACTCGGATGCCTGGCCTCGATGGCATGCATCAGGCGCCGGCCCCCCAGCGTGGCGGGCAGGGCCGCCAGGAACGGCTCGAACAGGTCGGCCGAAAACGTCTTGGTGGGGGCGAACTGCCACAGGATGGGGCCGAGCTTGGGGCCGAGCTCTTCGAGCCCGCTGCCGACGAAGCGGGCGATCGCCGGGCCGGCCTCGGACAGGTCTCGGCTCTGCGTCGTCGCACGATGCGCCTTGACCGCAAAGACGAAGCCGTCCGGCGTCGCATCACGCCAGGCGGCGAAGCTTGCGGCCTGCTGGTGACGGTAGAACGTGCCGTTGATCTCGATGCTGGTGACATGCGTGCTGGCGTAAGCCAGTTCCTGGGCGTGCGGCAGCTTGTCCGGGTAGAAGCCGCCGCGCCAGGGTGCGAAGGTCCACCCGCCGATGCCCACCCTGATCGGTTCCATCCCGGCCTTGCTCCCACCACATGTCGCCTGCCTTCCTTCCATACGCCCCAGGGGCTAAGACTGCGCCATGTTCGACTTTGCTTTTTCCGAGATCGCCCTGATCGGGGTCGTGGCCCTGGTGGCCATCGGCCCCAAGGACATGCCGGTGGCCATCAAGGCGATCAGCGACACGATCAAGAAGCTGCGCCGCATGGCGGGCGAGTTCCAGGGCCACGTGGACGAGATGATACGCGACGCCGACCTGGGCGACGTGAAGACGTCGTTCGACGAGCTGCGCAGCCTGAGCCCCCGCGCCATCGTGCAGCGCACCATCGACCCGGACGGCTCTGTGCGGGGGGCCTTCGCCGATCCGTTCCGCGACCGCCCGGTGCTGCCGGTGATGCAGAAGCTCGACCAGCGTTTTTCCAGCACCCAGATTGCCGCGCTC
>CAXUHU010000006.1:29201-38584 GCA_964250925.1 uncultured Acetobacteraceae bacterium | reverse complement strand
TTTGGCGGCGGGGGCCCCCCGGCCGGGCCCCGCGGCGCGGGCGGGGGGGGCGCCGGCGTTCATCCCGCCCGGCGCCACCCGGCCGGCCCCGATCCAGCCGGCGCCGGCGTTCATCCCGCCGCAGGCAATCGCCGCGGACCAGGGCGGGCCGGCGGAGGGCTGACGAGGTGGACACTGCCGCACCCGCAAACTCGGGTGCAGACCCGATCCACGACAAGCCGATGCCGCTGCTGGAGCATCTGGTGGAGCTGCGCCGCCGGCTTCTGTGGTCGGCCATAGCTTTCGTGCTGGCGTTTGCGGTTTGCTACTACTTCTCGCGGCCGATCTACAATTTCCTTACCTTGCCGCTGGTGCACGCCATGCTGAACCGCGGCGACCAGCCGCATCTGATCTATACGGCGCTCTACGAGGCGTTCTTCACCTACGTGAAGGTCGGTTTCTTCGGCGCCAGCTTCGTGGCTTTCCCGGTGATCGCCAGCCAGGTTTGGATGTTCGTGGCCCCCGGCCTGTATCGCAGCGAGCGCCGCGCTTTCGCGCCCTTTCTGGTGGCCACGCCCGTCCTGTTCCTCCTCGGCGCCACGCTCGCCTATTCCTTCGTTTTCCCCTTCGCCTGGAAGTTCTTCCTGGGGTTCGAATCTGCGGGCGGCCCCGGTGTGGCGCAGATCCAGCTTCAGCCCAAGGTGAGCGAGTACTTGTCGCTGGTGATGAAGCTGATCATGGCGTTCGGCATCGCCTTCCAGCTGCCCGTCCTGCTGACGCTCTGCGCCAAGGTCGGCCTGGTCAGCTCGCGCGGGCTGAAGAAGTATCGCCGCTACGCCTATGTCGGGTGTTTCGTGGTGGCTGCCATCCTGACCCCGCCGGACATCATCACGCAGACCGGCCTGGCCGTGCCGTTGATCGCGCTGTACGAGATCTCGATCTTTTCGGCGCGCCTGGTCGAACCCAAGCCGGTCGAGATCTGATGCACGACATCAGGTCGGTTCGCGCCGACCCGGGCGCATTCGATCGGGCTATGGAGCGGCGCGGCTTGCACGCCGCCTCGACGTCCGTGCTGGTGCTGGATACGGAACGCCGTGCTGCGATGACGGCGCAGCAGGATGCGCAATCCCGCCGCAATGCCTTGGCCAAGCAGGTCGGCCAGGGGAAGCGCACGGGTGCCGACACGGCCGCGCTGGAGACTGAGGCGACCAGGCTGCGGGGCGAGATGGAACGGCTCGACAGTCGGGCCGCCGAGGTCGAAGCAGAGTTGCATCAGGCGTTGGCCCGATTGCCCAACGTGCTGGACGCCGATGTGCCGGACGGCGCCGACGAGACCGGCAATATCGAGCTGAAGCGCTGGGGCACGCCGCGCCTATTCGACTTCTCACCGCGGCAGCATTTCGAGCTGGGCGAAGCGCTCGGCCTCATGGAGTTCGAGCGCGCCGCAAAGATTGCCGGCAGCCGGTTCACCGTGCTGCGCGGCGGTCTTGCCAAGCTGGAGCGCGCCCTCGGCCAGTTCATGCTCGACCTGCACACCATGCGGCATGGCTACGAGGAGGTGAGCGTTCCGGCCTTGGTCAACGACGCGGCGTTTTTCGGCACGAACCAGCTGCCGAAATTCGCCGAGGACTCGTTCCGCACCACCGACGGCCGCTGGCTGATACCGACCGCCGAAGTGCCGATAACGAACCTGGTCGCCGGCGAGATCGTGACCGAACAGTCCTTGCCGATCCGCCGGTGCGCCCTGACTGAGTGTTTTCGCAGCGAGGCCGGCGCCTCCGGCCGCGACACGCGCGGCATGCTGCGGCAGCACCAGTTCCGCAAGGTCGAGCTGGTCAGCATCGCCCACCCCGATCATAGCGACGCCGAGCACGAGCGCATGACCGGCTGCGCCGAAGCCGTGCTCGAGGCCCTGGAACTCCCATACCGCCGCATGCTGCTGTGCAGCGGCGACACCGGCTTCGGCGCGGCGCGCACCTACGACCTGGAGGTCTGGTTGCCGGGGCAGGGGACGTGGCGCGAGATCAGCTCCTGTTCCAATACCCGCGCTTTCCAGGCGCGCCGGATGAACGCGCGGTATCGCAGCGAGGCCGGCGTGGCTCACGTTCATACCTTGAACGGATCCGGCGTCGCCGTTGGCCGCGCGCTCATTGCGGTGATGGAAAACTACCAGCGGCACGACGGCGGCATCGACATACCGGCCGTCCTGCGCCCCGCCATGGGCGGAACGACGCTCGTCGTGTCGCATGACTAGCCGAGCAGCATGACCAAGACCCGGAGCCAGAGAGGAAGGCACGGCCTGCACTTGTGAAGACTCGGCGGCACAAAACCTCGTGCTCGGGCTTGACCCGGGCATCGCCGCGATCGGACGACGCGGATGGACGGGCCAAGCCCGGCCACGATGGTCTGTGACTGTCGCCCGGACCTGCCGGCACCACCGCGCGGCGTTCGGGCTGCATCAAGCCTGCTCGAAAGCCATCGCAAAGCGGCGCGCAACGGGCTTCACGCACAGCGGACCACGCGCAATGCTCAATCCAGGTCAGGCCGCTCGACGATCAACACGGCATCTTTCTCAAAACAATCGCTTGCCTTGCCGATTTCGTCATGCCGCCACGGCCAGCCACTCGGTCTCGCGTACGACAACGCCCCTCAGCAGATCCAACACGTCGTTGCCGGCGCGCGAACTGCCTGCGAACGCGCCATCCATGACCATGCCGGCCAAGGGACTGTCGGTCGTTCTGTCGCCGGTGAAGGCCATCGACCAATCCGGGAAATCGCGCGCGGCGATCGGGCCGGATTGCAGCACCGTCACCTCGCCGTGCCGGTCGTCGCACTGGATACGCTCGAAGGCGTTCTCGACCGCATCTATGGGACCTTCGAGAACCTGGGCGAAGCAATCCTTGCTGAACAGCAGGCCGCCGGTAATCCCATCGCGCGCGTTGTTGGAGCGCGATACCTGAAGAATGCGGCCGATGTCAGCCGCAACGGTTTCGGGCGTGCCGGGAATATTGTTCCTGCTGCAATAGACAACGCGATAGAGCTGGGTCACGGCGAACAAGTCCCTTCAAGTTTGGCTTCAGGCGTGCCGATCGCGGGCGTCCCGCGCTCGGCGAAGGTGGCGAGCAGATCATCAATCTGCTCGACCGGAACAGGGCGGCTGAACAGGTAGCCCTGGACTGATGTGCAGCCCTCGGCGCGTATGCGCTCGAGCTGGCCGGCTGTCTCGACGCCCTCGGCAATCGTGGACATCCCCAAGCTGACGCCAAGCGCCGTGATCGCGCGAATGATGGCGTTCTGACCCTGGACGTCGCCCCGATCCCTCACGAACGAGCGGTCGATCTTAATTTTGTCGAACGGGAAACTATGAAGCTGGCTGAGTGACGAGTAGCCGGTGCCGAAATCATCCATCGCCACACGTACCTGCATCGCGCGCAGCCGGTGCAGGGTTGAGAGCACCGCTTCCTCGTTGCGCAGCAATACACTTTCCGTAATCTCGATTTCCAGGCGTTCTCCCCGCAAACCCGATTCGGCCAGCGCTTGATCAATCACGTGAAGCAGGCGCGCCGTGTTGGCGAATTGATGGGGCGAGACGTTGACTGCGACCGATACCCCGTCAGGCCAGCGCATGGCCTCGCGGCAGGCCTCCTGTATCACCCATTCACCCAACTGTACGATCAGGCCGATCTCCTCGGCCAGCGGAATGAAATCCGCTGGTGAAACAAGGCCGCGCTCTGGATGGCGCCAGCGCACCAACGCCTCGAACCCCACGATCGCGTCGCGTTCGAGATCGATTTGCGGCTGATAATGCAGCTCAAATTCGCGCAGCGGCAGCGCCTTGCGCAGGTCGACCTCAAGAGAGCGCCGCGCCAGCGCACAAGCGTCCATTGCCGGCTCGAAGAAGGTCCAGGTGCTACGGCCAGCCTTTTTCGACGCGTACAGCGCCAGATCGGCGCTTCGCATCAATTGGTCGTGCGCGCGCCCGTCCTGCGGATAGACGGCGATCCCGACGCTTGCGCCAACGTTCACCAGGTGGCCGTCCACCAGGTAGGGACGCCCGATCATATCGACGATACGGGTGGCCAGGCGGCCAAGATGGTCGGGTTCGGGAGCCGGCGAGATCAGCAACGCAAACTCGTCGCCGCCCAGACGCGCGATGACGTCCAGGTGACGAGACACCGAGCGCAGCCGCTTGGCCACCAGGCGAAGCAGCCCGTCGCCGGTCGGGTGGCCCAGCGTGTCGTTCACCGCCTTGAAGCGGTCGAGATCGACAAGCATGATCGCGTGCCCTGTGCCGCTGTGCGCCGCGCTGCAAGCGGTCACGTCAGCCAAGGTAGCCGCCACGTGCTTTTCAAAAAGCTGGCGACTCGGCAGGTCGGTCAGCGGATCGCGCATCGCTCTCTCAAGTGCGCTGGCCTCGGCCGCGCGCCGGTCCGTCACCTCCTCGAACAACGCCATCCAACGGCCGTCTCTCAGCCGGACAATCTGCTGGGAGAAGCTGCGTGCGCCGCTGTGCAGCACCAGCGGCCGCTCCGTCGCGTCCATGCCGGCCTGCACCGCTGCCAGGCAGGTCTCGTGTGCCAGCTGGACGGCGTCGCCCTCCAGTACGCTGCTTTCAAGCAGCGTCAAAAGGTCCACCGGTTTCGACAGGATGAGCGGTGCGATACCCAGCACACTCGCCAGCCGTCCGTTGCTAAACAGCACGTCGAATTGTTTGTTGAAAGTGAGCAGCCCGGTTGTCAATCCGTCCAGAGCCGCCCTCATATGCAACGGCAAGTCGAACCGTTGGCTCGAATCGGTATGACCGATCGCATCCATCGGCGTATCCAGTGCTGAGAGAAACACGGCAAGCTCCGGTGCTACAGCGCCACGCCAAGCCGTACGTATTGGAACAGACGGGCACGCGACGCCCTCATCATGCAGCGCCAACCTTGCGTACCGGTTAAGAGTGCTCGTTATAGCCCTGCTGTGCGGCCGCCTGCCGCCCGTTTTCTGTGCTCGAGTGCTCACGCCCGCACGGTGCCGCTGCGGTGCTCAAAGACGAACGCTAGCCCGTTTGGCCTGGCGCGTTTTGAAGGTACTCCAAACAGCGCGACGACTTAGGGCGCGACCGCCGATCGCACGCGTCCGGCCAGATCCTGCACGAACTGCCATGCCACCCGCCCCGACCGCGCGCCGCGCGTGACAGCCCACTCGGCCGCTTCGGCCCGCAGCCGGGCTGCGTCCATCGCAATGCCCAGTTCGGCCGCGTAGCCCTCGACCATGGCGAAATACGTTGCCTGGTCACAACCATGAAAGCCGAGCCACAATCCGAAGCGGTCGGATAGCGACACTTTCTCCTCGGTGGCCTCACCTGGCGAGATCGCCGTCGCCGCCTCGTTGTCGATCATGTCGCGCGGCATCAGGTGCCGCCGGTTGCTGGTCGCGTAAAATAGAACGTTGTCGGGCCTGCCTTCGATTCCGCCGTCCAACACCGATTTCAGCGCCTTGTAATCCGCATCCTCGCGCTCGAAGGAGAGGTCGTCGCAGAACACCAGGATGCGGCGCGGCGAGCCGCGCAGCGCCGCCAGCAGGCGGGGCAGCGTGGCGATGTCCTCGCGATGCATCTCGATCAGCACCAGGCTGCCGCGGCGTTCGGCATTGATCGCAGCGTGCACGGCCTTCACCAGGCTCGACTTGCCCATGCCGCGGGCACCCCACAGCATCGCGTTGTTGGCCGGCAGGCCGGCTGCGAACTGCCGCGTGTTGTCCAGCAAGATGCGTTGTGCGTGGTCGATCCCGCGCAGCAGCTGCAACGCCACGCGCGAGACCTGGGGCACCGGCTGCAGCGTCCCGCCTTGCCCATGGAAGGCGGGCTGCCAGACAAAGGCGTCGGCCGCATTGACATCGATCGGCGTTGCCGGCGGCGGGGCTAACCGTTCCAGCGCGTCGGCGATGCGCCGAAGGGTGTCGATCTGCGATTGCATGGCGTCGGGCGATCCTGGGCTTTTCTTGACGGGGATGGGGCACAACCTATGGTGCGGTGCCGCGGTCCACAACGACACGCCCGCCGCCCGAGGATCCCCACCACGATGTTTTCGCTGATTTCCGAAGCGCATGCCCAGGACGCGACTGGCGGCTTCGCCAGCGCACAGGTCATGCAGTTCCTGCCCCTGGTGCTCATCTTCGTTATATTCTACTTCCTGATGATCCGCCCGCAGCAGCAACAGCAGAAATCGCTGAAGGCCCAGATCGCGTCCGTCAAGCGCGGCGACCGCGTGCTGACGGCCGGCGGCATCGTCGGCGTCGTGCAGAAAGTCAAAGACGGCGCCAACGAGATCGAGGTGGAGATTGCGCCGAACGTCCGGGTCACCATCGCCAAGGACACGCTTTCAACCGTGCTCACGCCCACCGTCCCGGCGGCGGCAAACGACAGCCGGTAGCTCAGCCGGCGCGCAGCCGTATGGCGTTCGCCGTAGCGCGCTTGTGGAACGGCCGCAGAACGTCCGCTGCCGGGCGCCCTCTCATGAAGGCCACGCTTGACAGGTGAACTGCCCGCGTCTTTTCGTGCACCATGCGATGGTATTCGTCGACCGTGCAGGCGCCGCTCGCCATCAGGGCGGTCCGATGCCACACCGTCTCCCAGGATGCGGCGGCCAACTCGGTCCACATAACCGGCAGGGCGAACGCGCCGGCGAACATGTCAGCCATATACCGCTCCAATTTGTCGATGTGCAGGGCGTTCTACGCCCCACACCCTTGCATAAACGTTACGAGACCCAGGCGCCGGTCACGCCGCCTGCAGCTGCGCCTCGGCAAACTCGTAATTGGCCAGCTTGTCGAGATAGTTGGTGATGTAATCGGGGCGCCGATTGCGGAAATCGAGGTAGTAGCTGTGTTCCCACACATCGAGCGCCAGGAGCACGCGCCCTTCGCCGGTGGCCAGCGGGTTGCTGCCGTTCGGCGTCTTGGTAATCGACAGCTTGCCGTCCTTCCCGGCCACCAGCCATGCCCAGCCGGAGCCGAACTGGCCGATCGCCGCCTGCTTGAAGGCCTCCTTGAACTTCTCGGTCCCACCCAGATCCTCGTCGATCTTCTTTTGCAGCGTGCCCGGTATCTGGCCGCCCCTGGGCGAAAGGTTCTGCCAAAACACGATGTGGTTCCAATGCTGGCCCGCGTTGTTGAACACCGGCCCCGGCGTCTGCGCGGTCAGCGTCACGATCTCGTCCAGGCTTTTGCCCTGCAGCGAGGAGTCTTTCTCCACAAAGCCGTTCAGCGCCGTTATGTAGGCCTGATGGTGCTTGTCGTGGTGCAGTTCCAGCGTTTCCTGGCACATGCCGTTGGCAGCCAGCGCGCTCTTGTCGAAGGGCAGGGGGGGTAGCTCGAAGGCCATGGGCGTTCTCCACAGGGATGTGCGCCATCGCGCCGGCCATCCACGGCGGCCGGCACGCGGGCTGGCGCTCGCAGCGCCTGCCTAGCACAACGCGGCGCGCCAGGATTGTTCCCCGCGCGCCCGTCTTGCGGCCCGGCACCCGGCGGGCGATGTCCCCCGATGGCCGAAACACTTGCCCAAGCCCTGCGGCGCCGCGATCCCGATCGCAGCTTCACCACCCTGTTCGCCCCCGTCGACCGACGCGACACGCTGACGATCCTCTACGCCTTCAACCACGAGCTTGCCCGGGCGTCCGAGGTGACCCGCGAGCCGGGCCTCGCCCTGATCCGCCTGCAATGGTGGCGCGACGTGGTCGAAGGTGCGGCACGCGCCCATGAGGTTGCCACGCGGCTGCAGGCCGCATTGGCCGCCGGGCAGCTGCACCAGCCAGACCTGCTGGCGATGATCGAGGCGCGCGAGCGGGAAGCGGAGGCGGACCTGCCGTCTCTGTCTGCCTGGCGCACGTGGCTGCTGCAGGGCGCAGGCTCGCTGGCCGTGGTGGCTGGCCGCGCGCTGGGCGCACCAGACGGGGCGTTGGAGCGTTTGCGCCGATTGGGCGCGGGCTACGGTGCCGCGGGCCAGCTCCGCAACATAGCAGCCCTGGCGCGCCAGGGCCGCTGCCTTCTCCCCGCCGACCTCCTCGCCCAGCACGGCCTGTCGGCCGAGGCGGTGATCGCCGGACCGCAGGGTTTTGGCCTGGCGCCGGTCTGCGCTGCCCTGGCACGTGAGGGCACGGCGTGGCTGGGCCGGCCCGCGGCTTGCGGCCGGAGCTGGGCGGCGGCCGGCCTGCCCGCCGTGCTCGCCCGCCGCGACCTGTCCCGCGCCCCAGTCCGGGCCGGGCCCAGGCCGGTCACCGATCTTCTGGCCGTCACAGCCGCAGCCCTGCGCGGCCGCGCGTGACCCGGATCGGCACAGACGTGCTATCCGGGTGCGTGCCGAACAGGACCTCCCCATGCCCAATGGCGTGCTGACCAGCCTGCCGATCGTGCTGGCCGTCGTGGCCGTGCTGGTCGTGCTCCGCTCCGTACGCCTTACCCAGGAATGGCGCCGCGCCGTGATCCTGCGCCTCGGGCGTTTCCACGCGGTAAAGGGGCCGGGCCTGTACCTGCTCTGGCCGATCGACACGATCGCCATCGTCATCGACCTCCGAATCCAGACCGCCAACATCACCGCCGAGCAGGCGCTGACCCGCGACACCGTGGCCGTGGGCGTGGACGCCATCATCTTCTGGCAGGTGGAGGATGCGCGGGCCGCCGCCATCAACATCGTCAACTACACCGAGGCGATCGAGCGGGTGGCGCAGACCAGCCTGCGCGAGATGATCGGCAGCATCGAGCTGTCGCGCCTGCTGTCGGACCGTCACGCCGCCGACGAGGCGCTGCAGCGCACGATCGCGGCCAAGACACGCGACTGGGGCGTGGCCGTGCGGGCGGTCGAGATACGCGACGTGGCCATCCCGCCCGGCCTGCAGGATGCGATGAGCCGCCAGGCGCAGGCCGAGCGCGAGCGCGACGCCCGCGTGACGCTGGCCAGCGCCGAGCAGGACATCGCCCGCCAGGTCCTGGCCGCCGCCGAGCTTTACGCCCGGAACCCGGTGGCCCTCCAGCTCCGCCAGATGAACCTGCTCTACGAGATGAACAAGGAGCGCGGCTCCACCGTGCTGATCCCCACCGACATGGCCGCCGCCCTCGGCCGCGTCCTCGCGCCGGCGCCGAAGCCCGCCGACGACTGAGGACCGGCAACGGACCACTGGTTTGGAGGTCCGACCCGGAGTCGAACCGGGCTACAGGGATTTGCAGTCCCTTACATAACCGCTCTGACATCGGACCATCGCCATCAGCGGCGGTGCCTATAAACCGAATGGCGGCCCAAGCAAACCTCTCGAGGTTTGCGCGCCACGCCCAAGCAAACCTCTCGAGGTTTGCGCGCAAACGCCCGGTTCAGGCGTGTGCCTCGTCTGGACCATGGTTGTGCCCGCGGCTAAGAGGCCCGCATG
>CAXUHU010000006.1:14279-29101 GCA_964250925.1 uncultured Acetobacteraceae bacterium | reverse complement strand
CAGGCGTGTGCCTCGTCTGGACCATGGTTGTGCCCGCGGCTAAGAGGCCCGCATGCCGCAGCCCGCACCACCAGCACACACCATGTCGCCGTCCGACTACGCGCTGGCACGCAGCCTGATGGTGGATGGCCAGCTCCGTCCGTCCAAGGTGACTGACCGCCGTATCCTGGACGCCATGCGTACCCTGCCGCGCGAGGCCTACGTGCCCGCCGCCATGGCAAGCCTGGCCACCATCGACGACGACATCGCGCTCGGCGGCGGCCGCGTGCTGCTCAAGCCGTTGGTGCTGGCCCGGCTGATCCAGCTCGCCCGGCCGCGCGCCGGGGAGGCGGCGCTGGTGGTGGGCAGCGGCTGCGGCTACGGCTCGGCCGTGCTGGCCGCCTGCGGCGTGCACGTCACCGCGCTGGAGGAGGAGCCGGCGCTGCTGGAGCTGGCGCGCAGCCACCCCGACCCGCTCGTCACCCAGGTTGCCGGCCGGCTGGCGGAAGGCTACCCGCAAGGCGCCCCGTTCGACCTGGTGGTGATCGAGGGCGCGGTGCGCGCCATCCCCGAGACCATCGGCCGGCAGGTTTCCGCCAACGGCCGGCTGGTCGCCATTGTGTCCCCCAAGGGCGGCACCAGCGTGGCCGTCTTGGCCGAACCCAGCACCGGCGGCCTGCGCGCCCAGGCCGAGTTCGATGCCGCAGCGCCGCTGCTGCCCAGCCTGCTGCCTGCGCCAGGCTTCACCTTCTGACGATCAGCCCGCGTGTCAGGCCTCACGTTTTCGTCACAGTGTGGCCGCCAAGTCGTTGGCGGCCGGCGAGGCGTGTGCCACAATCGTCGCGGTTGCATACTGGAGTTGCTTGAATGCGCGTAATGCGCGTCGTCTTGGCCGCAGGGTTGCTGAATGCCGTCGTTCCCGCCTATGCCCAGCATCAGGGTACAAACCAAGTTCGCGCCAAGCATAAGTATGTGCCGGCCGGCCCCGGCATGGCCCATACGATCGAGACCGACCAGCCGGACAGCGTGCCGCACACTCTGGCCGAGTCCTTGGCTTTGGCGTACTCCAACAATCCTCAGCTGACCGGCGAACGCGCTCATTTGCGCTCCGTGGACGAGAACGTGCCCACGGCTTTGGCCGGGTGGCGGCCGACGATCGTTGTGACGGGGAGCTATGGATACGCGGTCGGACGGATCGCGGAAGAGCCAAATTCCGTGGGCAGCGCAGTGACGGGTGGCAGCAGCACCGGTGGTGGCACAACCGGTACGACTACGACGACCGGCAATCTCGGGACGGCGGCTGCAACCGAACAGCCCACTGGCGTAACGTCCTCGCTCAACAGTCAAATCAAGCCTTATCCGTCAGTGAAGGACAACCGCGACGTATCGGCCGCTCAGGCCACGATAACGCAATACATCTATCGGGGCGGCCGTACGACCGCCACCACGCACGAGGCCGTCAACAGCGTCTATGCGGAACGCGCCCGCCTGATCGCCGAGGAGGAAACGGTGTTCGGCGACACCATCAATGCCTATGTCGGCGTCATCGAGGACCGTCAGTTGCTCAAGCTCGACCAAGCCAACGAGCAGGTGCTGGGCGACGAGCTGCGCGCCATCAACGACCGCTTCAAGGTCGGCGAACTTACGCGCACGGACGTGGCCCAGGCCGAAGCGGCACTCGCCCAGGCCATTGCAACCCGCCAGACGGCCGAGGGTACGCTTCAGACGGCGAGCGCAACCTTCGTCCGGGAAGTCGGCATAGAGCCGCCGCCCGACTTGGCCGACCCGCAACCCTTGAAGCTGCCGATCAAAGGGCAGGAAGATGCGGCCAGCCAGGCGATCGCCAACAACCCGAACGTGATCGCCGCGAAGTTCAACGAATCGCAGCTTCGCGATGCGGTGGACGTGGCGTTCTCCACGCTCGGCCCAAACCTCAGCCTGCAGGGGACGGCGTTCTACAACTCCAACCAATCCGAACCCGGCATCAAGACCTACGGCGAACAGGCGACGCTGAACCTGACGTTCCCGCTCTACCAGGGCGGCCAGGAATACGCGGCCATCCGCCAAGCCCGCCAAAACTACTTGCAGGCCGTACGCCAGACCGAGGATGCGCAGCGGGCGGCGCACGAACAGGCGGTACAGGCGTTCGAAACCCTGTCCGCCGCCCGCGCGTCCATTGCCAGCTCGCACGTCGCCGTCCGCTCCAGCGAGATCGCGCTCGAGGGCCTGGAGCGCGAGGCGCTGGTCGGCAGCGCCACCACCCAGGAGGTGCTGATCGGACAGCAGAACCTGCTATCGGCCGAGATCACCCTGGTGCAGAACGTCACCAGCCTGGTCACCGCCTCCTACGGCGTCGCCTCGGCAATCGGGCGGCTGACCGCCAGCGACCTCGGCCTGTCGGTGCCGCTCTACGACGAGACGGCCTACTACAAGGCGGTGCGCGGCCTGCTGTGGGGCAGCGGCGACCGCGCGGTCAACCAGCCGGGCCGCTAGAAGCCGTGGGCGGGGGCACGTCCAGCGACAGTGGCAAGGAGGCGGCCGACGACCCGTCGATGGAGGACATTCTGGCCTCCATACGGCGCATCCTCAGCGACGACGAAGCCCCTGCCGGCCAGCCTGCGCCCATCGCTGCCGAGCACGCGGCAACCTCGCCAGCCCCCGCCGTGCCGGCCGCAACCCCGGACGAGGTGTTCGTGCTGGACCAGTCCATGTTGATCGAGGTGCCGGCCACGATGGTTGCAGAACCCGCTCCGAAGCCCGCGGACACCATGGCGAGAGTCGCGCCGGAACATGCCGTCCCGCCGGCGCCTTCCGCCCCCGGCCGCAATGTGCCCGAGCCTGCCGCCCGGCCGGCTGCACCGGCCACGTTGACGGCCGAAGCCGCCGAGCCTTTGTTGGCCCCGGCCGCTGCCGCGGCCGCCAGCGCGTCGATGGGCGCCCTGGTCCGTGTGCTGGGCCAGCAGCAGACCGAAGTCTACCGCGGCGGCCCGACGCTCGAGGACATGGTGCGCGACGAAATACGCCCGATGGTGAAGTCGTGGCTGGACGAGAACCTGCCGCCGATCGTCGAACGCATGGTCCGGGCCGAAATCGCCCGCGTCACCAACGGAAAATAGCGGTCCCCGCGCCGATCCTGCGGCAGTGCTGCGCGCGCCGCCCGCGGTCATGGGTATCCTCAACGTCACGCCCGACAGCTTCAGCGATGGCGGCCGGCACGCCGACCCGGTGGCGGCCGGGCTGGCCATGCTGGCCGCCGGCGCCGACATCATCGACGTGGGCGGCGAGAGCACCCGCCCCGGCGCCATCCCGGTTCCACCCGCGGTCGAGCAGCAGCGCATCCTGCCCGCCATACGCGCCTTGGCGCGCGCCGGCGCGCGCGTCTCGGTCGATACCCGCAACGCCGACACCATGCGCGCGTCGCTTGACGCCGGTGCGGCCATCGTCAACGACGTATCGGCCCTGCGGCACGATCCGGCCGCCGCCGCCCTGGTGGCGCGGCGTGGCTGCCCCGTCGTCCTGATGCACATGCGCGGCACGCCGCAGACCATGGCGTCGCACGCCGTCTACGCCGACGTGGTGGCCGAGGTGTGCCGCGAACTGGCCGCGAGCGTGGCTGCGGCCGAGGCGGCCGGCATCGCCCGGTCGCGTATAACCATCGATCCCGGCATCGGCTTCGCCAAGACCGCCGGGCAGAGCCTGGCCCTGCTGCGCGGCCTGCCGGCGCTGGCCGCACTCGGCCTGCCCATCCTGGCCGGCGTATCGCGCAAGAGCCTCATCGGCCGCATCGGCGGCGAGGCCGACCCGCAGCGCCGCCTGGGCGGGTCGCTCGCCGCCGCGCTGTTCGCGGCGGGCCAGGGTGCGGCGGTCCTGCGGGTGCACGACGTGGCCGAAACCGTGCAGGCTCTGCGGCTGTGGCACGCGCTGACGGCCTGCGCTAAGGAAAACGTATCGATGGAGGCCCTATCCGCACCATGACCCGAAAGCTGTTCGGCACCGACGGCATACGCGGCCGCGCCAATACCCCGTCGATGAGTCCGGAAACGGCGCTGCGCGTCGGCCTGGCCGCCGGCCTGCAATTCGTCCGCGGGCAGCACCGCCACCAGGTGATCATCGGCAAGGACACCCGGCTGTCCGGCTACATGCTGGAGCCGGCCCTGGTGGCCGGCTTCACCAGCGCCGGGATGGACGTGCTGCTGGTGGGCCCGCTGCCGACGCCGGCCATCGCCATGCTCACACGCAGCATGCGCGCCGACCTGGGCGTGATGATCTCGGCCAGCCACAACCCGTTCGAGGATAACGGCATCAAGCTGTTCGGCCCGGACGGCTTCAAGCTGTCCGACGAGACGGAGGCCGAGATCGAGCGGCTGATGGGCACCGATCTGTCCGCCCGCTTGGCCGCCCCGCAGAAACTCGGCCGCGCCCGCCGGCTGGAAGACGCAGCAGGCCGCTACATCGAGAGCGCCAAGGCGAGCTTCCCGCGCAAGCTCACGCTGGACGGCCTGCGCATCGTGGTCGATTGCGCACACGGCGCCGCCTACCGCGTGGCGCCCACGGTGCTGGCCGAACTGGGCGCCGAGGTCATCGCTGTGGGCGTGCAGCCGGATGGGTTCAACATCAACCGGGAGTGCGGCTCGATGCACCCCGCCCAGCTCTGCGGCGAGGTGCTCAGCCACGGGGCCGATTTGGGCATGGCGCTCGATGGCGACGCCGACCGCGTGCTGCTGGCCGACGAGCGTGGCCAGTTGATCGACGGCGACCAGGTCCTGGCCCTGATCGCGCAGAGCTGGTCGCTCGGCGGCCGGCTGCGCGGCGGCGGCATCGTGGCCACCGTGATGTCGAACATGGGCCTGGAACGCTTCCTCGCCGACCAGGGCTTGGGGCTGGAGCGCACGCAGGTGGGCGACCGCTACGTGATGGAGCGCATGCGCGAGACGGGCATCAATCTGGGCGGCGAGCAGTCCGGCCACATGATCCTGTCCGATTTCGCCACGACCGGAGACGGCCTGGTGGCCGCCCTGCAGGTGCTGGCCACCGTTATGGCCGAGGGGCGGCCGGCCAGCGCGGTGTGCCGCCGCTTCACGCCGCTGCCGCAGAAGCTGCGCAACGTGCGGTTCGCCGGCGGCCAGCCGCTGTCGGATCCGCGCGTGATGGCAGCCGCGCGCGAGGTGGAATCGCGGCTGGGCGGCACCGGCCGCCTGCTGCTGCGCCCCAGCGGCACGGAGCGGCTGATACGGGTGATGGCCGAGGCGGAGGACGAGGCGCTGGTGGCCCAGGTCGTCGATGAACTCTGTGCGGTCATCGAGCAGGTATCCGCCACGCCAGCCATGGCGGCCGGCTGAGTGGGGCTGCCCTGCCGGGCGTGCCTAGGCCGCGCCGGCCATTGGCTGCCGCGCGGCACCGGCGCCGATGGCTGACGGGGCCGCCACGCCCTTCATCAAGATGCACGGCGCCGGCAACGACTTCGTCGTGTTCGACGGGCGGGATGATGCTTTCTCCCTCTCTGCCCCGCGCATAAGCGCCCTGGCCGACAGGCGGCGCGGCATCGGCTGCGACCAGCTCATCGTCCTGCACCGCTCCGAGCGCGCCCACGCGCTGATGCGCATCTACAACCCGGACGGCAGCGAAGCGGGCGCCTGCGGCAACGCCACACGCTGCGTCGCCGCCCTGCTGGCCGAAGACGGCCGGGTGATCGAGACCGCAGCGGGCATGCTGCGCACCAGCCGGGCCGACGGTGCCGTCACGGTCGACATGGGACCGCCCGCGCTGGGCTGGGCCCACGTGCCGCTGGCCGCGCAGTGCGACACCCTGCGCCTGCCGCTGTGGGGTGGGCCGGCCGCCCTGTCGATGGGCAACCCGCATGCGACGATCTTCCTCGACCCGGCCGACCAGACCGACCCAGGCCTGATCGGCCCGCTGCTGGAGCACGATCCGCTGTTTCCCCAACGCGCCAACATCGGCTTCGCCCACGTCCTGGCGCCCGACAGCATCCGCCTGCGGGTTTGGGAGCGGGGGGCGGGGCTGACGCTGGCCTGCGGCTCGGGCGCCTGCGCGGCGCTGGTCAACGCGCATCGCCGCGGCCTGGCCGGGCGCCGGGCCGCCGTCGAGATGGATGGCGGCACGCTGCAGATCGAGTGGCGCGAGGCGGACGGCCACGTGCTGATGACCGGCCCGGCGGCCACGGCCTTCCACGGCACGGTCGATCTCTCTACCTACCCGGCATGACGACCCAGATCCTGAACTTCGGCTGCCGGCTGAACGCCTATGAGGGCGAGGTAATGCGCGGCCACACCGCCCACCTGGCCGACACGCTCGTGGTCAACACCTGCGCGGTGACCGGCGAGGCCGAACGCCAGGCGCGCCGCGCCATCACGCGCGCCCACCGCGAGGCGCCGGGGCGGGCCATCGTGGTGACCGGATGCGCGGCACAGGTGGCGCCCGACCGCTGGGCGGCGCTGCCCGGGGTGTCGCGCGTGCTGGGCAACGCGGAAAAGCTGCGGGCCCAATCCTGGGCGGCCGGCGCCCCGGCGTCCGTCTCCGACATCATGCAGGCGGGCGCGATCCCGGCTTATCCGGTGGCCGGGTTCACCGGGCGGGCGCGCGCGCTGGTGCAGGTGCAGCAGGGCTGCGACCACCGTTGCACCTTTTGCGTCATCCCGTTCGGCCGCGGGCCGAACCGCTCCGTCCCGGCCGAGGCGGTGGTCGATCAGGTGCGTGCGCTGGTGACCCGCGGCTACAACGAGGTGGTGCTGACCGGGGTCGATATAGCGAGCTACGGCGCCGGCCTCGCACACCCAAGCCTGGTACGCCCGGGCCTGGCGCGCCTAGATCCGTCGCTCTCTGGCCTGGGCGCACTGGTGGGCCGGGTGCTGGCAGGGGTTCCGGCCTTGCCGCGGCTTCGGCTGTCCTCGATCGATCCGGCGGCCATCGACGAGCATCTGTGGGCGCTGATCGGGGGCGAGCCGCGGCTCATGCCGCATCTGCACCTCTCGTTGCAGGCGGGCTCCGACCTGATCCTCAAGCGCATGAAGCGGCGTCACTCGGTGGCGCAAGCGGGGGGGCTGATCGCCCGCGCCCGCGCGCTGCGCCCCGGCATCGCCATCGGCGCCGACCTGATCGCGGGCTTTCCCACCGAGACGGACGCGTTGTTCGCCGAAACGCTGGCCTTCGTGCGCGATCACGCGCTGCCCTACCTCCACGTGTTCCCCTACAGCGAGCGCCCGGGCACGCCGGCCGCCCGCATGCCGGCCGTGCCGCCGCCCGAGCGCCGCACCCGTGCGGCTCTGCTTCGTGCCGCGGGGCAGGCTGCGTGCGCGGCGTTCCATGCCGGCCAGGTGGGCGGCACCGCCCAGGTGCTGACGGAGTCCGCGCGGGACGGCGCGCCCAACGGCCATACGCAGCATTTCGCCCCGGTACGCCTGGCCGGAACCTGGCCTCCGGGCCGCCTGGTCGCCGCCCGGATCACCGGTGCGGATGCGCAGGGGCTGCGGGCGGAGGCGGCCTGATGGCGCTGGGCTTCTTCTCCCGCCTGAAAGACGGCCTGCAGCGCAGCACCCAGAAACTCACCGACGGGTTGGGCGCGGCACTCACCCGTCGCAAGCTGGACGAGGCGGCGCTGGAGGAGATGGAGGAGCTGCTGATCGCGGCCGATCTGGGCCCGGCCGTGGCGCGCCGGGTGATCCGAACGTTCGGCCAGGCACGCTTCGGCGGCGAGATCACCTACGCCCAGGTGCGCGGGGCGTTGGCCGAGGAGATCGCGGCCGTGCTGCGGCCGGTGGCGCGCCCGCTGGTGCCGGACCCCGCCCGCCGGCCGCACGTGGTGCTGGTGGTGGGCGTGAACGGCACCGGCAAGACCACCACGATCGGCAAGCTGGCGTTGCAGTTCACGGCCGAGGGCAAGCGCCCGGTCCTGGTGGCCGGCGACACGTTCCGCGCGGCCGCGGTGGAGCAGTTGCAGATCTGGGGCGAGCGTACCGGCGCGCCGGTGATCAGCGGGCCGCCCAACGCAGACGCGGCGGGCCTCGCGTTCGACGCGCTGACGCGGGCCGCTGCCGACCGGGCGGACGTGCTGCTGATCGACACCGCGGGCCGGCTGCACAACAAGTCGGCGCTGATGGAGGAGCTTCAAAAGATCATCCGCGTACTCCGCAAGCAGGACGCGTCGGCGCCGCACTCGGTGCTGCTGGTGCTCGATGCGACCACCGGCCAGAACGCGGTGCAGCAGGTGCGCGTGTTCAAGGAGATGGTCGATGTGACCGGCCTCGTGGTGACCAAGCTGGATGGCAGCGCGCGGGGCGGCATCGTGGTGGCCTTGGCCGAGGCGTTCGGGCTGCCGATACACGCGGTGGGGGTGGGCGAGCAGGCGGGTGACCTGCGGCCCTTCGATGCGGACGACTTCGCGGCGGGGCTGGTCGGCAAGGCGTAACCGCTCCGAACCGAAAAGACGTTGTGTGCCATCATCAAGAAACGACTGCTTCCCGCTCCTGTGCTCTCGACCTGTGACCGCAGGCGTACTATTCCTGCGACCCTTATCTGGAAAAGGCAGGTAAATGCATCGAGACACGCCATGACCCGCACCGTATCGATCGCGATCGCCGACATGGCGGCCGTCCACTCGTGACCGAGCAGCTGCATCCGGCAACATTGGACCGCAGGCCGCTGGCTCGCGCGGATGACGCGCCAATCGAGAGGCGCCGCAGCAGAGGCGCCGACACCGTACGCGGCAAGGGCAAGAGCAAGGACAAGGACGAGCAAGACGAGGACGAGAAGGACGACAAGAAGCAGGACGAAGGCGACGGTAAAGGCGACGACAAGAAGGGCCAGGACGACGACGAGAACGGCAAGGACAAGAGCGGCAAGGACAAGGACAAGGACGGTAAGGACGGCAAGAAGAAGAGCCGTTGGCCCCTCGTCGTGCTGGCCATCGCCACCGTCCTGGTGGTCATCGCCGGCGTGCTGTACTGGTACCTGACACGCAACGAGGAATCCACCGACGACGCCTATACCGAAGGCAACGCGGTCAGCATCGCGCCCAAGGTGTCCGGCTACGTCATCGAGCGCAACGTGGACGACAACACGTTCGTGCACGCCGGCGACGTGATGTTGCGTATCGATCCGCGCGACTACATCACCGCGCGGGACCAGGCGCGTGCCAACCTCGACCTTGCCCGCGCGCAGTTTCAGAGTGCCGAGATCGACCTGCAGATCGCCCGCGTGCGCTACCCATCCGACAAGGAGCAGTCGCAGGCGCAACTGGCACAGGCAGAGGCCAACCAGGTGAACGCCGGGCGCGAGTACCACCGGCAGCGTAGCGTGGACCAGCGCGCCACCACGCAATCGACCGTGGACCAGGCGGCGACGCAGTATGAATCGACGCGGATGAACACCCGGCAGATCGAGGCGCAGCTGCACGTGGCCGCGCTGGTCGGCCCCAACATCGCCGCGACCGGCAGCGTGCTGAAGCAGCGCCGGGCGCAGGTGGAGCAGGCGGAGGCCAATCTGGCGCAGGCGGAGCTGAACCTGTCCTACACCATCATCACCGCGCCGCAGGACGGCCGCGTCACCCGGCGCAATGTCGATGTGGGCACCTTCGCACAGGCCGGACAGCAGGTCTTCTACGTCGTCTCCCCGAACACCTGGGTCGTTGCCAACTTCAAGGAAACCCAGCTCAACCGCATGCGGCTGGGCCAGCAGGTCACCATCAACGTGGACGCCTACGCCAAGCTGAAACTGCATGGACATATCGAAAGCATCCAGCAGGGCTCGGGCGCACGCTTCACCACCTTCCCGCAGGAAAACGCCACCGGCAATTTCGTCAAGATCGTCCGCCGCGTGCCGGTCAAGATCATCATCGACGGGGGTATCGACCCGCGCCAGGGCCTGCCGCTGGGCCTGTCGGTCGAACCGACGGTGCAACTGAAATGAGCGGGGGCGGCGGATCGAACCGCTACCTCATTGCGATCGTGGTGACGCTGGCGGCCTTCATGGAGGTGGTCGACACCACCATCGTGAACGTTTCGCTGCCCTACATCGCGGGCGACCTCGGCGTCAGCACGGACAACGCAGCCTGGACGCTGACGACCTACCTGGTGGCGAACGGCATCACGCTCACCGTCTCCGCCTCGCTCAGCAAGCAGCTTGGTCGGCGCAAATACTTCCTGATCTCCATCGCCGGGTTCACCGCCACGTCGCTCGCCTGCGGCCTAGCCACCAATTTCGGCGAGCTGCTGGCTTTCCGGGCGTTGCAGGGCCTGTTCGGCGGCGGCCTGCAGCCGATGCAGCAGGACATCGTGCTCGACACGTTTCCCCCCGCGCAGCGCCAGGCCGCCCTGTCGATCACCGCGGTGGCCACCATCATCGCCCCGGTCGTGGGGCCGCTCGTCGGCGGCTACCTGACGTTCAACTACTCCTGGCACTGGATCTTCCTGATCAACGTGCCCATCGGGCTGCTGACGATCTTCGGCGTCGTCTCGCTGGTCGAGGACCCGCCGGAGATGGCCAAGAAGGTTCGCCAGGCGCCGCGCTTCGACTGGATCGGAACGATCTTCATCGCCTTGGCGCTGGGCTGCATGGAACTCGGGGCCGACCGCGGCGAGGACTACGACTGGCTTGCCTCCAGCTTCATCCGGGTCATGTTCGCCCTCTCGGTCATCGGCTATGTCGGCGGCGTCACCTACCTGATGTACGTCAAGAACCCGGCGGTGAACTTGCGCGTCTTCGGCGACCGCAACTTCGCGCTGTCCTGGTTCGGCATGGCGGTGATGGGGTTCACGCTCTATGCCAGCGCCATCATCATGCCGCTGTTTTCCCAGAACGTGCTGGGCTACAACTCGGTGCTGGCCGGCTGGGTGCTGGCGCCCGGCGCAGTCGTGCTGTGCATCCTGATCCCCATCGTAAGCCAGGTGCTGAACGTGGTGCCGGTGAAATGGGTCATCGTGGCCGGCGGCATCGCACTGGCCGCGTCCTGCTACTACTCCATGGGCCTCGTGCCCGACCTCGATTTCTTCCACGTCTGGGTGTACCGCGCGGCGCAGACGGCGGCACTGTCGCTCCTGTTCGTGCCGCTCAGTTCCAGCGCCTACTCCACCATCCCGCCCGAGCTGAAGGAGGACGCGGCAAGCCTGTTCACCATGGCGCGCAACGTCTATGGCGGCGTGGGCATCTCGGTCGGCACCGCGCTGGTCACCGACCACCTGCAGATCAGGCAGGCGCACCTCGTCCAGTACCTCGACCCGACGAACCAGCCCTACAATGCATTCCTGCAATCGGTGCAGCAGGCCGCCATGTCCTATGGCAGCTCCATGGAGCAGGCGATCGCGCAGGCACCCGGCCAGGCATTCCAGGTTCTGCAGCAGCAAACCAGCACGCTGGCCTACGTGGACGTGTTCTCCATCGTGGGCGTCCTGGCGCTGAGCATCGCGGTAGCCGGGCTGTTCATGACGAACGTCATACCAGGCGCCGGCGGCGGAGGCGGTGGTTGAGGTGGCACGCCGCCGGCGCCTGCGCGCTGGCCGCGCTGGCAGGGGGCTGCACCGTCGGCCCCGTCTTCAGGCCGCCAGCGCCGCCGCAGGCTCCGGCCTGGCGCAACGCCGCCCCCGGCGACCGCGCCGTCCAGCCGATGACCGATCCGGATCCGCGCTGGTGGGCGGCGTTCGGCGACCCGGTGCTGACCGAGCTGGTCGAGACCGCGATTCGGCAGAACCTCGACGTGCAGCAGGCCGTGCTGCGGGTCGTCGAATCGCGCCAAGGCATCGTGACGGCAAGCGCCGCCGGGCTGCCCTCGCTGAACGGCAACGCCAGCTACATGCGCGAACAGCTCGGCCTGCGCGGCATCCTCGAATCGAAGGGCGCCTACCAGCAGCTCAACACCCTGTCCGACAAGGTGTCCGGCTCGTCGGCCGCGGCGGGCGCCGGCGGATCGGCGGCCGGGGGCGCGGCCGGCGGCATCAACACGTCGCAGCTGGTGGGCCAGCTGACCCAGCCGATCAACCTGTTCCAATACGGGCTGAGCGCCTCGTGGGAGCTCGACCTGTTCGGCCGCGTGCGCCGCTCGGTCGAGGAGGCGCGGGCGCAGGCGGCGGCGCAGAGCGAGGCGCTGAACGACGCGCTGACCACGCTGGAGAGCGAGGTGGCGCAGGCCTACGTGCAGTTGCGGGGCGCACAGGCGCTGACTGCGAGCCAGGAGGAGAACATCCGCTCCGCCCAAGCCTCGCTGCAGCTGACTCAGGACCGGCGCCTGCGCGGCCTGTCCACCGTGCTGGACGTGGACCAGGCGCGCACCCAGCTGCTGGACCTGCAACGCCAGTTGCCGGAATACGAGAAGCAAGAGAAGCAGGCGATCGACCGCCTCGACCTGCTGGTCGGCTCCACGCCGGGCACGCTCGACACCCGGCTGCTGCAGCCCGCGCCGCTGCCGGGGTTGCCACGGGCGGTGGGCCTGGGCGTGCCCTCTACCCTGGCCCGCCGCCGGCCGGACATCCGGCAGGCGGAAGCGCAGCTGCACGCGGCCACGGCCGGCGTCGGCGTGGCCGTGGCCAGCTTCTATCCCGACGTGGCGCTGACCGGCAGCCTCGGCCTGCGTGCCACCGACGCCAGCTATCTGACTCGCTGGGTCAGCCATTTCTACTCGGCCGGCCCCAGCCTCTCCCTGCCGATCTTCCAGGGCGGCCAACTCACCGCCAACCTGCGCATGGCGCGCGCGCAGGAGGGGGAGGCGGCGCTGCACTACCGCGCCGTGGTGCTCAACGCGCTGCGCGAGGTGGAGGACGCGCTGGTCTCGTTCCGCGCCGACCGCGACGAGCGGGACCGGCTGGCCGCCGTGGTCCGCTCGGGCGAGGAGTCCCTCTATTTGGCGAGCAGCCGCTACGCCAACGGCCTGTCGGACTACCTGCAGGTGCTCGACGCGCAGCGGACGGTGGAGAACGCCCGGCAGCAGCTGGTGCAGCAGGAGATGGCGCTGGCCAACGACGTGGTCGGGCTGTACCGGGCGCTGGGCGGCGGCTGGGAGCGGCCGGGTGCGACAAGCCAGGCGCCGCACGTGAGGATGGCGCCGCCTCCCGTCCCTGCGGCGCTGGACAGCGTGGCCGCCGGCGGTAGCGTGCGTTGACGACGACGCGGCCGACCACGACACGACAAGGATCATGACATGACGCCCACCTCGTCCCGCTGGCTCCTCCTGGCCGTCTGCTTTGCCTCGCCCGCGCTGGCGCAGTTCCCCGCTCACCCGGCCACTACCCCCGGCATCAACGCGGCCGACCTGGCCGCGCGCGACCGTGCCATCGCCGACGACGCCTTCCAGGGGCGCGGCCCCGGCACGCCGGCGGGCGAGCAGGCGCCGGTGTGGATCGCCGACGAGATGCGCCGCATCGGCCTGCAGCCCGGCAACCACGGCAGCTATTTCCAGGACGTGCCCGCCGTCACCATCACGCTGGACGCAGCGGCCTCGCACCTGTCGTTCGCCACGCCGCACGGTACGCTCGACCCCGCCTTTCCCGGCGCGGCCGTCTATTGGACGCCGCAATTCGGCGCGGATGTGGTCAAGGTCGCGCGCGCCGGCCTGGTGTTCGTGGGCTACGGCGTCGTCGCGCCCGAATACCACTGGAACGACTACGCCGGCATCGACGTGCGCGGCAAGACGGTGGTGATCCTGGTGAACGATCCCGGCAACGAGGACGCGCATCCCGATCCCGCGTTCTTCAAGGGCCGTGCCATGACCTATTACGGCCGCTGGACCTACAAGTTCGAGGAGGCGGCACGCCACGGTGCGGCCGCCGCCATCATCGTGCACGAAACCGCACCCGCGGCCTATGGCTGGCAGGTGGTGCGCAACTCCAACTCCGGCGCGAAATCCTGGCTCGACAACGCCGACGACAACGGCGCGATGGTGCCCGTGGAAGGCTGGATCACGCTGGACACGGCAAGGGACCTGTTCGCCCGCGCCGGACTGGACTACGCGGCGGAGAAGCGCGCGGCCAACACGCGCGGCTTCCGCGCCGTGAGCATGGCCGGCCTGACCCTGTCGGCCGAACTGCACTCGAGAATCGCGCACATGAAGACGCGCAACGTCATCGGCATCGTGCCGGGATCGCAGCATCCCGAGGACGTGGTGCTCTACACCGCGCATTGGGACCATCTGGGCGTCAAGCCCGACGTTCCCGGGCCGGACAAGATCTACAACGGCGCCATCGACAACGGCATGGGCGTTTCCAGCATTCTCGAGATCGGCCAGGCCTTCGCGCACGACCGCCCGCCGCCGAAACGGTCCGTGGCGATCATCTGCTGGACGCTGGAGGAGCAGAACCTGCTCGGTTCGGCCTATTTCGCACAGCACCCTATCTGGCCGCTGTCGCACATCGTGGGCGGCATCAACATCGACGCCAACCTGCCCGAAGGCCCTGCGCACGATTTGGTGCTGATCGGCAACGGCGCGTCGCAGATGGAGGATTTGCTGGCCACGGCACTGCAGCCGCAACACCGGGTGCTCTCGCCCGATCCGGAGCCGGAGAAGGGAAGCTTCTATCGCTCCGACCATATCAGCCTGGCCAAGGTCGGCGTGCCGATGCTCGATCCCGACAACGGCTACGACCTGGTCACCGGCGGCAAGGCAGCCGGCCAGGCCGTCCGGGACGACTACACGGCGCATCACTACCACCAGCCCTCGGACGAGTACAACCCGCGCTGGGACCTGTCCGGCCCGGTGCAGGACCTAAAGGCGCTGTACGCGCTCGGCGAGACGCTCGCCAACAGCGATCAATGGCCGAATTGGTATCCCGGCAACGAGTTCCGCGTGGTGCGGGACCGCAGCCGGCCCGGGTCTTAGAGCGTGTCAGGCTGACCGTAAACGGTCA
>CAXUHU010000006.1:7472-14261 GCA_964250925.1 uncultured Acetobacteraceae bacterium | reverse complement strand
CCGGCGGCGTGTTGCGGGCCGCGGGGCGCACCCACCGGCTTCCGCCCCACCGCGGCGCTGACCCGCCGCCGGGGGCGGGGGGCGACCGCCCCGGCCAGCACCAGCGCGCCGGAGGCGAGCGTGACGCTGCCGGCGGCCGCCAAGGCAGCGGCCAGCTTGCCTACCAGGTCGGCGATCGAGGCCAGGATGTCGGCGATGCGTATGCCGGTCACGTTGGGCAGCGCGTCGGTCACCCGGCGCAGCAGGGCGGCGTCGCCGGCCGGCGGCAAGCGGAGCGTGGCGATATGCGACTGCGGCGCGTGCTCCAGCAGGCCAGGGGCGGCCACGAGAACGAAGTTGATGCTCAGCGCCCGCCAGTCGATGGTGCGCAGGTTGGCGACGCGGAAATCGATGTCGCGGCCCAGCACGTTGACGCGCAGCGTGTCGCCCACCGCAAGGCCCCAGCCGCGCGCCAGGTCGCGGTCGAGCGAGACGAGCGCCGGCCCGCTGTAACTGGCCGGCCACCACGCGCCGTCGGTCACGTGCGATCCGTCGGGCACGGTGGCGCTGTAAGTCAGACCGCGGTCGCCGCGCAGGCCCCACTGGCTGCCGGGCGCCACGTGCACCCGGTCGACCGGCACGCCCTTCAGCGACACGATGCGCGCGCGCAGGCTGGGCTGCACGTGAAGATCGGTCGTGCCGGGCTGGGCCGCGACCAGCGCGCGGAAGCGGTCGAGCTGGTCGTTCTGGATGTCGATGAAGAAGAAGCTGGGCGCGCGCCGGGCCAGGTCGCCCCTGAACTGGCCGCTGATGTTGCCCTCGATCAACGCCACCGCCGCCAGCGTCGTCAGGCCGAGGCCCAGCGAGACGAGCAGCAGCGGGGTGGCCGTACCCGGCCGGTGCAGGTTGGCCACGCCCAGCCGCAGCCAGGCAGGCCGGCCGGCACGCGCCAGGCGGGCGCCGGCCATCACCCCCCAGGCGCCGCCGCGGAACACCGCCAGCGTTAGCAGCGCACCCAGGCAGAACCACAGCGCGAACCGCCGGTCGGCCGACGTCGCCACCACCAGCCCCGCCAGCACCAGGCCGAGCGCCACGTTGGCGGCCAGCACGCCCCAATCCGCCCCGCCCTCGGGCAGCACCGCGTCGCGGAACAGCGCCGCCCCGGGTATCTGCGCAGCCCGCCCGAGCGGCCACAGCGCGAACACCGCGGCCGTCAAAAGTCCATAGGCCGAAGCCAGCAGCAGCGGCACGGGATACACGCCGGCCGCGGCCGGCAGCGGCAGCACCTGGCCGAACAGGCGGATCACCGCGATCGGCAGGCCGGCCCCCACCAGCACGCCGATCAGGATGCCGGCCCCGCACAGCAGCATGACCTGGATCAGGAAAACGGCGAACACCAGCCGTGCCGAGGCGCCAAGGCAGCGCAGCGTGGCGATGGTGCGGGCCCGCCCTTCCAGCCAGGCGCGCACGCCGGTGGCCACCCCGATGCCGCCCACCAGCAGCGCGCTCAGCCCCACCAGCGTCAGGAACAGGCTGGTCTGCCGTACCGCCGGACCAAGCGCCTCGGCGGCCTGCTGCGCATCGCGTATGCGCCAGCCCGTGCCGGGGAAAGCCGCGCGTATGGCAGCGATCACCGTCGGCGGATCGGCTCCGGCCGGCAGCCGCACCCGCCACTCGTGGGTCAGCAGCGACCCCGGCTGGACCAGGCCGGTCGCGGGCAGGGCCGCGGCGGCGATCAGCATGCGCGGGCCGAAGATGCTGGCCACCCCCGCATGGTCGGGTTCGGACACGAGCGCCGCCCGCAGCACGAAGCTGGCCGACCCGAGCCGGACCGTGTCGCCCGGGTGCAGGCCCAGGCGCTGCACGATCAGCGGGTCGGCCGCCACGCCGCCTGCCAGCACGCTGCCGAGCGCCGTGTTCGGGTCCAGCGTCGGCGCCCCGATCAGCGGATAGGCGCCATCGACGGCCTTCAGCTCCACCAGCAGCCGGTCGCCCGAGGGCGCGACCGCCAGGGTGCGCAGCAGCACGATGGCGGACACCCGGGCGCCGCGGGCGGCCAGCCAGGCACGCAACGCATCGGGCAGCGGCTGCGACCCGTTCTCGATGGCGATGTCGCCGCCCAACAGCCGCGCACCCTCGGTCGACAGGCCGCGGTCGACCGACGCGCGCAGGCTGCCGACGGCCGAAATGGCCGCGACGCCCAGGGCCAGGCAGGCCAGCACGACCCGCATGCCGCGCAGCCCGCCCCGCAGGTCGCGCAGCGCCAGGCGCCAGGCCAGCTTCACGCGGCGGCCGCCTGCATCATGTCGATCAGCCCGTCGCTCATGTGGATCTGCCGGTCGCACCGGGCGGCGAGCCCGGGATCGTGGGTGATCAGCAGCAGGGTTGTCCCGCGGCGGGCCTGCATGTCGAACAGCAGGTCCATCACGGTGCGTCCGGTGGCGACGTCGAGGTTGCCGGTAGGCTCGTCGGCCAGCAGCAGCGCCGGCTCGGGCGCGAAGGCGCGGGCGACGGCCACGCGCTGCTGCTCGCCGCCGGAGAGCTGGCCGGGCAGGTGGGTCAGCCGGTGGCCCAGCCCGACCGCGCGCAGGCTCGCTTCGGCGCGCGCGGCGGCATCGGCCCGGCCGGCCAGTTCCAGCGGCAATCCCACATTCTCCAGCGCGGTCATCGTCGGAATCAGGTGGAAGCTCTGGAACACGATGCCGATCGTGTCCCGCCGCACGCGCGCCAGCGCGTCCTCGCCCAGCGCGGTCAGGGTGTGGCCCGCGACCCCTATGGTGCCGGACGTGGCGCGTTCCAGGCCGGCGAGCAGCATCAGCAGGCTGGTCTTGCCCGAGCCGGATGGCCCCACCAATCCCACCGACTCGCCGCGCGCGATGGCCAGGTCGATCCCGCGCAGGATGTTGACCGGCCCGGAGGCGGCGGGCACGGTCAGATGGAGGTCCCGCACTGTGACGAGGGGCGGAGCGGAAGGTTCGGCGATGTCCATGGGTTGGCGATATGGGCCGCGTTGTGGCCGAGCGAAGGCGCGGCCCCGCCTTTTCGCAAGACTGCTCGTCGTAACCACCCTGGGTGCCGGCAGTCCGGCCTGGGCGGCGCCGGTGCGCCTGCTGGTGTTCGGCGACTCGCTGGCCGCAGGCTACGGCCTGGCGCACGAGGACGGGTTCGAGGCGCGCCTGGCCGCCGCCTTGCACGCCGACGGGCACGACGTGACGATCCTGGACGGCGGCGTCTCTGGCGACACCACCGCCGGCGGCCGCGCGCGCATCGACTGGGCGCTCGCCGACCACCCCGACGCGGCGATCGTGGAGCTGGGCGGCAATGACGGGTTACGCGGCACCGACCCCGTCCAGATGCAGGCCAACCTGGCCGCCATCCTCGACACGCTGGCGGCCCACCACATACCCACGCTGCTGACCGGCATGGAAGCGCCGCCCAACCTTGGCGCCGCCTACGGCGCCCAGTTCCGTGCAGTGTTCGCACGGCTGGGGCAGCGGCCGGGGCTGATCTTCGACCGGTTCTTCCTGGAGGGCGTGGCCGGTGACCCGGTGCTGAACCAGTCCGACGGGATACACCCCAACCCGGACGGCGTCACCCGCGTCGTCGCACGGATCAAGCCGGCGGTCGAACGACTGCTGTCCGCCGGGCGGCAACAGTAGAGCAATCTCACGCAGACTGGAACAGTCGAAGTGCGTAAATTGCTTGTTCGAACCTATATTTCGAGCGCGCTGACCGCCTACGGCCAGCCTGAACGGGCTCTAGCGTTCAAGGCGCGTCTCTCTTGGCCATGCTGGGACGCCTGCCACCGGCGCAAACGGCTCGGCTTCGTCGTCATCGACTATCGCGCCTCTGCTCCTGGGCCTTGATCCCCAGCGCGCGCAGCATGAACCGCGCCTTGGGCCCATGCGGCGGCCGCAGGTACTCGAAGCCCGAGAAGAACCCCGCCTTGTGCACCCCGCGCGCGTGCGAAAAACGTTGGAAACCCGACCGCCCGTGATAGGCGCCCATGCCGCTCGGCCCTACGCCGCCGAACGGCAGATCGTCCTGCCCCACATGCACGATCGTGGAGTTGATGGTGACCCCGCCGGAGATGGTGCGGTCCAGGATCTTGCGCTCGGTCGCAGCGTCGCCCGTATAGGCGTACAACGCCAGCGGGCGGGGCCGATCGTTGACAAAGGCGATCGCCTCGTCGGTGCCGGACGTGCGCACCACCGGCAGGATGGGGCCGAAGATCTCGTCCTGCATCAGGCGGCCGTCCAGCGGCGGGTCCAGCACCACCGTGGGGGCGAAGTGGCGGACGTTGCCGCCGCCGCCCTGCGGCGCTGCCGCCTCGCGGTGGCGCAGCACGATGGCGCCAGCCGCTTCGGCCTCGGCCACCAGCTCGCCCAGGCGCTGGTGGTGCCGGTCCGAGATGATGGCCGTGTAGTCCGGGTTGCCGTTCAGGGCGGGAAACATCGACTCTGCGGCAGCCAGCACCTCACGCGCGAACGCCTCGGCCTGCGCCGTGGGCACCAAGGCGTAGTCGGGGGCGATGCAGGTCTGGCCGGCGTTGAAGAACTTGCCCACCGCGACCGACTGTGCGGCTTTGCGGGCGGGAAAATCCTCGGCCACGATCACCGGCGACTTGCCGCCCAGCTCCAGCGTCACCGGCACCAGGTTTTCCGCCGCCGCCCGCATCACCTCGCGACCCACGTTCGTCGAGCCGGTGAACACCAGGTGGTCGAACGGCAGTCCGGCGAACGCGCGGCCGACCGAGACGTCGCCCTGCACCACCGCCACCTCCTCCGGCGCAAACGCCTCGCCCAGCATGCGGGCCAGCAGCGCGCCGGTGGCCGGCGTGAGCTCCGAGGGCTTGATCATCGCCCGGTTGCCGGCCGCCAGGATGTCGATCAGCGGACCCAGGGTGAGGTAGATCGGGTAGTTCCAGGGCGAAACCACGCCCACCACGCCGAGCGGCTGGTATTCCACGCGGTTGCTGGCCGGCTTGAAGTTCATGCTGACCGCGCGGCGCTCCGGCCGCATCCAGCCCGTCAAGCGACGGCGGGCATGGGCCGCCGCACCCAGCGTCGGCAGTATCTCAGAGGTCAGGGTTTCGACGCGCGACCGGTTGCCGAAATCGGCGCCGATCGCCTCGACGATCGCCTCCTGGTGGTGCCGCACCAATTGCTCCAGCCGCCTGAGCTGCGCCTGGCGATGCGCGGCGGCGGGGCGGGGCGCTGCGTCGAAAGCCGCGCGTTGCGCGTCCAGCTGCGCCCGCAGCGTCGGTGCTGCGGCCGTCAGCGTACCCGGAAGCTGGTCCATGGCGTCGTCCCCTCGTCGATCGCCAGACGATGGTGGTGCACCCCGCCTCGCGCAAGCGCGCACTATCCATCGCGCAAGCGCGCGCTATTCCTGCAAGTGGCGCAGCAGGGCTGCCTGGAAGCTCGCAGCCGGCATCGGGGCGCCGAACAGGGCGCCCTGGGCGCCGTCGCATCCCAGGTCGGCCAGCAGGTCGCGCTGTGCCGCGGTGTGCACGCATTGCGCCAGCACGATCGCCTCCTGCGCATGCGCCTCCTGGACGATACGGGCAACAGCCGCGCGGGCAGGCCGGCTGTGCGGCAGGTCGCAAACCACGCCGGCCGGCAAACGCAGGCAGGTGAGCGGCAGGCGGCGCAAGCGTGCCAAGCCAGCCGCGCTGTCACGCCCGCACTCCACCGCCAGGCCGAACCCCAAGTCGCGCAGCGCCGACAGCGCCAGAAGCACATCCGCTCCGGCCTGGGCTACATCCGCTTCGCTCAGCACCAGCTCGAGGACGCACGTCTCAGGCATCCAGAAATCCCTGGCCGCCTCGGCGCGCCGGACCAGCGCCGCGTCGTAGGGCACCCCGGGCGGCATCGGGAGGCACAGTGTCAATGCACTCTCGCACAGACTGGCCTGACGGCTCGCCTCGTCCATAAGCCATCCGGCGCACGCGCCAAGGCTGGCACCGCCGCCGAGGTGATCGGATTGCGCAACGAGATCGGCGCCGCACACCGCGCCGCCGCAAAGCCAATGGATCGGCCTGCACCATAGTAACGGGTCGGTTACCACGGTTCGGCCATCGTGCCGGGCCAGCAAGGCCGGCATGCCCGTTCCGGCGCCGTCGGCCCAGCCGGTCAAGCTGCGGCACAAGGGCCAATCGGGCGGTGTCGAACCGGAGGTGTGCGGTATCATCGGTTTGTCTCGCGAGTGGAACACCGTCTCAGTTTCCGGGGGTCGGGTATCGCAGACGTTAATTACAGGCCGTGTGGCGGCCGCCACACGGCGAGTTGAACGAAGGTGCGGTGCGCCAGACGCTCGCAGGCGGAACGTTGGGGGCGTCCAGGCCTTGCGCCTGGCCACCAGCCCTAGCCGGCGCCAGGGCAGCGGGGAGGTGACGCAATAGTTGTAGAGGATGAAGCCCAGACCGGGCGCCACCGCCTCGATTGCTGCGATGAAGCGGCGTTGTTCGGCGAGCGGCAGAAGGACGAGCGGGATGCCGACCACGACCGAGCCGATCCGTCCGCTGCAGCGCTGCGGAATCAGGTCGGCGAGTTCGCCCGAGTCGCCTTCGATCACCGATACCCCGGGCTATGCGCGCCTGAGGTGGTCGGCCAGCGCCGGCACGATCTCGACGACGATCAGCCGGCTGGGATCCAGCCCGCCCGCCAGCAACGCTCGGCTGACGGCGCCTGTACCGGCCCCGAGTTCGACCACCATTTGCCCGCCGGCCACCTTGGCGCCCGGTCGCCACCCGCCGGCACAGCGCCGGCGAGGACGGCACGATCGATCCCATCGGCAGCGGGTTTGCGA
>CAXUHU010000006.1:0-7462 GCA_964250925.1 uncultured Acetobacteraceae bacterium | reverse complement strand
GTCAGAGGAACAGCCCGCATTCTGGCCTACCGCAAAATTCGCGTCCTGGAGACGACAGGGTAGCCTGCGCACCGTCTTGCGCATCCTGCTCCGCACCGGCAGGCGCTCTGCAGCAAAGCCCGCCGGAAAATCACGCAGAAACAGGCGCAAACGGCTGCTAACTCCGTGACATGTTCATGTCACGTCCGCGACGATCCGGTTACTTGATCTTGGCTTCCTTGAACACGACGTGCTTGCGGGCGACAGGGTCGTATTTCTTGAACTCCATCTTCGTGGTCTTCGTGCGCGCGTTCTTCTTCGTCACGTAGAAGTAGCCCGTATCCGCGCTCGAAACGAGCCGGATCTGCACGGTGTTCGACTTGGCCATGGCGCACCCCAAAAAAGGCCGCCCGCAAAGGCAGCCCCCAAAGCCGGAAAATGCGTGGGCGCGCCGTCGAGGTCAAGCCCCGGTGCTCAACCCGGAACCGGCAGCAGGGCCTCGCGATAGGCGGCGGGGTGGTCGGCCAAATAGTGCGCAGCCGCCAGGTCGTCGTCGCCCGACAGAGCGGCGGGGCAGGCGCTGCGAATATCCAGCGCGCGCGCCGTAGGCAGCGGCGCGCGCGCCGCGCGCGAGGCGGCCAATGCGGCGGCCATGTCCTGGGTGCCGGCCAGCAGGTCGGCCAGGGCCAGGGTGGTCTGCTCGGTGCTGAAGCTGGTGCAGATCTGCGGGATCACGCCCAGCGCCTGGATCGGCCAGCCTCTCGGCGCCAGCACCCGGCTCCAGGTGACGTAGAGCTCGCCGCCATCCGGCAGGCTCGTGATGGTTTGCACCAAGCCCTTGCCGAGCGTGGCGCTGCCGATCACCACGCCGCGGTCCAGATCGGCCAGGGCTGCCGCCATGATCTCGGCGGCACTCGCCGTACGGCCATCGACGAGCACCAGGATGGGCAGGCCGTGCGTCAGGTCGCCGCCGTCGATACGCCAGTCGCGGCTGGCTTGCGGGTCGCGGCCGGCGGTGCTGGCGATGATGCCGTGATCGGCGAAGAGCGCCACGCTGGTGACGGCCTGACGCAGCAGCCCGCCCCGGTTGCCGCGCAGGTCGACGCCGATGGCGGCGGGCGGCGGCTTTGCGGCCAGCCCCGCCTCGATGCTCTCGCTGAGGCGTTCGGCGGTGTTGCTGGTGAAGCTGCTGATGTGCAGGATCAGCAGCGTGCCGTCGCGCCGGGCCGTCACCGTCTCGGGCGGGATCGCCGCCAGGGTCAGCGGCAGCGTGCGGGCCACCCCGTCCAGGCCGCGCACGCGCAGCCGTACCTCGGTTCCCTCCGGCCCGGACAGCAGGGCACGCGTGTCATCGATGCTTCGGGCACGCTGGCCGTCCACGGCCAGGATACGGTCGCCGATGCGCACGCCGGCCTGCCGGCCAGGGCCCTCCGGCACCAAGTCGCTGACCACGACGGCGCGGCCGCGCACGGTCAGCCCCAGCCCGGCCCCGGCGTCGACGGAGAGCTTGGTGCGCTCGGCTTCGGCCGGCACCGGCGGCTCGTAGCGCGAGTAGGGATCGAGATGGTTGAACATCTCGTCGAAGAAGCCCTGGATCAGCCCCTGCGTGCCGGTGGCCCGCACCGTGGCCGAGGCGGTGTAGGCAACCGCTTCCATCTCGGCGGCCGCATGCCCCCAGCCGGCCGGATCGTCGGCCGCGGGTGCGGCATGATCGTAGGCGGCGCGCGGCGGAACCCCGGCATGCGCCGAAACATTGAGCTGCAATCGCGTGCCGCGCAGATCGACGGACAGGGCGGGATCGAGCGCGGTGATCCCGTGCAAGCCCCACAGGGCAAGGTTCTGCGCGCTGACCTGATCCAGCACGCGCGGCGCGGCGAAGGCGAGCGCCGTGGCAAAAACGCGGGAGACGAGCGGGGTGTCGAACCCTGCCGCCGGCGTGGCGCGGCCCAGGGGACCGGTGGCGAGCAGCAGGCCGGCGGCGATCAGCGCTGACGCCGGTCGCGGCCATGCTTGACGCGGCCCTGCGGCGTACGCGCGGCCAGCGGTGCCGCGCCCAGGCCGAAGATCAGCCCGCCGGTCACCGGGCTCGCTTCGGCCAGGCGAACGGTCACGTCCTGCGTCAAGCGGAACGTCATGCGGGTGTTGCGTCCGGTCAGGGATTGGGTCGCCTCGTCATGCATCCAGGTGTCATTGGGCAAGGATGAAATCGGGAGCAGGCCCGTTGCACCGTTGCCATGCAGTGTGACGAAAAGGCCGAAGCGCGTCACGCCGGAAATGCGCGCTGCGAAGGACGCGCCCACTTTGTCAGCCATGTATGCAGCCAGGTAACGGTCGATCGCCTCGCGCTCGGCCAGGGCGGCGCGCCGCTCGGTGGCCGAGATGTGCGTGGCGGTGTCGTCCAGGCCGGCCGCTTCGGCTTCGGTGAGCGCGCCTGGGCCGAGTTTGAGGCCGGCAATCAGCGCGCGGTGCACCAGCAGGTCGGCGTAGCGCCGGATCGGGCTGGTGAAATGGGCGTAGCGCGGCAGGGCCAGGCCGAAATGGCCGATATTGTCCGGGCTGTAGGCAGCCTGGCTCTGGCTGCGCAGCATGACCTCGTTGACCATCGGGGCGTGCTCCGTGCCGGCGACGGCCTGCAACACGCCGTCGAGGTCGCGCGGGGTGATCTCCCCGGCGGGTTTCAGGCCGATGTCCAGCGTGCCCAGGAAGTGGCGGAGGTTGGCGATCTTTTCTTCCGACGGGGGCGCATGCACGCGGTACATGCAGGAGCGGCGCAGCCGTTCGAGCTCTTCGGCGGCCGCCACGTTGGCCAGCACCATGAACTCCTCGATCAGGCGATGGCTGTCCAGGCGCGGACGCGGGGCGATGGTGGCCACCCGGCCGGACTCGGCGAGGACCACGCGGCGCTCCGGCAGGTCGAGGTCGAGCGTGCCGCGCCGCCTGCGAGCGGCCAGCAGGGCGCGAAAGGCGGCGTAGAGGGTGGGCAGCAATCCGGCTTCCAGGCCGAGCGTGTCGCCAGCCTCGAAGGCGTCTTGCACCTGCGTGTAGGTAAGGCGCGCAGCCGAGCGCATCAGGCCGCGGCCGAAACGATGGCCGGTCTTGCGCCCCTCGGCGTCGATCTGCATTTCGACGAACAGGCAGCCGCGGTCCTCGTTCGGCTTTAGGCTGCACCAGCCGTTCGACAGCTCTTCCGGCAGCATGGGCACGACACGGTCGGGGAAATAGCAGCTGTTGCCGCGCTGGCGGGCGTCGCTGTCGAGCGGAGTGTCGGCGCGGACGTAGTGGGCGACGTCGGCGATCGCCACGATCAGGCGGAAGCCCGCCGCCGCGTCGCGAGGGTCCATGGGTTCGGCGTAGATGGCGTCGTCGAAGTCGCGGGCATCCTCGCCGTCGATGGTGACCAGGGGCGTTCCGCGCAGGTCGGTGCGGCGGCCGAGCGGGGTGGCGCGGGCACGCTTGGCCAGGGCCAGCGCCTCGGGGCTGAAGATGGTGGGAATCTCGTGGGTGTGGACGCAGATCAAGCTGACCGAGCGTGCGTCGCCGATGCTGCCGAGCCGTTCGACGATGGCGGCGGGTTTCAGGCCGTAGCTTGCCGCGGGCAGGGGCTCGGCCAGGACGATCTCGCCCTCCTGCGCGCCGTTGCTCTCGCCCGGAGGAATGCGCCACTCGGCCTTGGCGCGGCGGTCGGTGGGGATCAGGCGGTCGGGAGTGCGGAAAACGCCGAGGATGCGGGCCGGGGAGTCGCCGAGGCGCTTGAGGGTGCGGCCCTCGTATTTGCCGGCGCCGATGGGCTTGAGGCGGGCCAGCACGCGCTGGCCCGGGGCCAAGGCCGGCTGGCCGCTTGGCTCGCGGGTCATGTAGATCAGAGGCGGCGGCCCGTCGGCCTGCCAATCGACGGGCCGCGCAATGGGGTCGCCGTCCGGGTCGGTGCCGGTGATGCGGACGACCATGGCCTCGGGCAGGGCGCCGCTTCGCGAGGCGTGCGCCGGGGCGAAGCGCTTGTGGCCCGCCGGCGCAACGTCGCCGCTGCCCGAAAGGTCGCGCAGCAGGTCGCGCAGCGCGGCGCGGTGTTCGGGGCCGAGCTTGAAGTGCCGGCTGATCTCGCGTTTGCCGACGCGCCCGCCGGCTTCGCGAATGAAACGCCGGACGGCGTCGCTTGTGGGGAGAGGGTTAGGCGGCAAGCGGCGGGCGGATTTTGTGGGTCATGGACGGCATATAGGTGATGGCGTTGCGCACGTCAGTCTGCGTTCCGGCCGATGCGCTTGGACAGTTCGAAATCCCCGGCAGGACGAAAGCCTTTATTTCGGCCACGCCGAGAGGGTTGTGCGGCCATCGGCCACTCTGCTGCACAAGGAAGCGTCGAGCCTGGCGGTAGCGCAGTCGGAGGCTGGCTGCCAACGGATGGTGGGCCGTTAATGCCCCGCGGCGAGGCATGCCTATCCGCGAGGTAGGCCGGCGCAGGCTCTTGCCGCTGCCTTGCTCCCTCGCCCCCCGGCCCGCTACATGCCTCGCGTGCAGCCCCACAAACACCTGCTCGCCATCGAGGGCATGTATCCGCCCGAGATCGGCCGGCTTCTCGACCTGGCCGAGAGCTACGCCCTGCTCAACCGCTCGGGCAAGACCCAGCGCGACCTGCTGCGCGGCCGCACCCTGATCAACCTGTTCTTCGAGGACAGCACCCGCACCCGCACCAGCTTCGAGCTCGCCGGCAAGCGCCTGGGCGCCGACGTCATCAACATGTCGGTCAGCGCCAGCAGCGTGAACAAGGGCGAGACCCTGCTCGACACGGCCACCACGCTGAACGCCATGCAATGCGACCTGCTGGTGGTGCGCCACGACCAGTCCGGCGCCCCCGCCCTGCTGGCCCAAAAAGTCGAGGCCGCCGTGATCAACGCCGGCGACGGCACGCACGAGCACCCCACCCAGGCGCTGCTCGACGCGCTCACCATTCGACGCCGACGAGGCCAGCTCGACGGGCTGATCGTGGCCATCTGCGGCGACATCGCCCACAGCCGCGTCGCCCGCTCCAACATCTACCTGCTCACCACCATGGGCGCCGCGGTCCGCCTGATCGGCCCGCCCACGCTGATGCCGCCCGGCATCGAGCAGCTCGGCCTGCGCGTGTTCCACGACATGGATGCCGGGCTCGCCGGCGTGGACATCGTGATGATGCTGCGCCTGCAGCGCGAACGCATGACGCGCGGCCTGGTGCCGTCCGCCCGCGAGTTCTTCCGGTTCTACGGCCTGGACGCCGCCCGCCTGGCCCGTGCCAAGCCGGACGCGCTGGTCATGCACCCCGGCCCGATGAACCGCGGCGTGGAAATCGACAGCGCGGTCGCCGACGACCCGGCCCGCAGCCTGATCCGCGAACAGGTGGAGATGGGGGTTGCCGTGCGAATGGCCGTGTTGGACGTGCTGGGCCGCCGGCAGATTCGCAATGTCTGACTCGGTCGTCGGTCGTCGGTCGTCGGTCACCAGATGACGGATCAGGTCATCGAGAACGTGCGGTTGCTCGACCCGTCGGCGGGGCTGGACGCCTTCGGCGCGCTGCTGGTGCGCGACGGTCGCATCGCCGATCACGGCTCGTCCCTAGGCCGCCCTGACGGTGCCGAGATCATCGACGGCGACGGCGCGATCCTGTGCCCCGGCCTGGTCGATATGCGTGCCGCCCTGGGCGAGCCCGGCTTCGAGTATCGCGAAACCATCGCGTCGGCCGCCCAGGCCGCCGCCGCCGGCGGCATCACCACGCTGGCCGCCCTGCCGGACAGCCAGCCCGCCATCGACGACCCGGCGCTGGTGTACCTGCTGCGCAGCCGCGGCGAGGCCACCGGCAGCCTGACCATCCTGCCCTACGCCGCCGTCACACGCGGCTGCCGCGGCGAGGAAATGGCCGAGCTTGGTTTGCTGCGCGAAGCCGGCGCGGTGGCCTACACCGACGGCAAGCGCGCCATCGGCGACGCGCGCCTGATGCGACGCGTGCTGAGCTACGCCCGCGCCTTCGGCGGCCGCGTGGTGCAACACCCCGAAGACCCGTCGCTGGCCGAAGGCGGGGCCGCCACCGAGGGCGAGCTGGCCACGCGCCTGGGCCTGCCCGGCATCCCGCTGGTGGCCGAGGCGATCCTGGTGGCGCGCGACGTCCGCCTGGCCCGCTTGACCGGCGGCGCGCTGCATGTGGGCCACGTCTCCACCGCCGAGGCCATCGAGCTGATACGCCGCGCCAAGCACGAGGGCCTGGACGTCACCTGCGACACCGCGCCTCCCTACTTCGACCTGAACGAAACGGCCATCGGCGACTACCGCACCTACACCAAGCTCTCCCCGCCCCTGCGCCCGGAGGCCGACCGCCTGGCCGTCGCCGCAGCTCTCGCGGACGGCACGATCGACGCGGTCGCGTCGGACCACCAGCCGCGTGACGCCGACGACAAGCGCCTGCCCTTCGCCCAGGCCTCGGCCGGCGGCGCCGGGCTGGCCACCCTGCTCGGCATCACCCTCGCCCAGGTGCACAATGCGGGACTGGACCTGTCCCGCGCCATCGCCCTGCTCACCGGCCGCCCAGCCCGCCTGCTGGGCAGCGATGCCGGCACCCTGGCGCGCGGCGCGCCTGCCGACCTTTGCCTGTTCAACCCCGAAGGCCTGTGGCAGGTGCAGGCCGGCCGCCTCCCCGGCAAGGCGCAGAACACCCCGTTCGACGGCCGCGCCCTGGAAGGCCGCGTGCTGGGCACCTGGAAGGCCGGCCGGCGCGTGTTCGGATGACCGGCTGGTTGCACCTCGAAGCCACCAGCTTCGGCGTGGCCGCCATCGCCTACGCGCTCGGCGCTGTTCCGTTCGGCCTCATCCTCACCAGGATGGCGGGGCTGGGCGACATCCGCGCCGCCAACGTGATGCGCACCGGCCGGCGTGGGCTTGCCGCCGGCACGCTGGTGCTGGATGCGGCGAAGGGCGCGCTGGCGGTGGCCCTCGTGGGCTGGCTGTTCGGTGCCGTCTGGATGCCGTTGGCTGCCATCAGCGCGGTGGTCGGCCACTGCTACCCCGCCTGGCTGCGGTTCCGGGGCGGCAAGGGGGTGGCGACCGGCCTGGGCGTACTGCTTGCGCTCGATTGGCGGATGGGCCTCGCCGCCTGCGCCGTCTGGGTCGTCGTGTTTGCCCTCACCCGCATCAGCTCGGCCAGCGCGTTGGCCGCCTTTGCCGCTGCGCCCCTGCTGGCCCTGGCACTGCTCCCGCCTGGCTGGTACGTGGCCCCGCTCGGCGCGGCCATCCTCGTGTGGTGGCGCCACCGCCCCAACATCGCCCGCCTGCTGGCCGGCACCGAGCCGCGTTTCGGCCGCAAGCCGTGAGCGACCCCACGCTCGACCGCCTGCGCCTGGCCCGCACCGAGGGCGTGGGCCCCGTCACCTACCGCCGGCTGATGGAGCAGTACAGCTCGGCCGCCGAAGCCATCGCCGCCCTGCCCGCCCCGATCGATCGCGTGCTCGACACGTTCAAGCGG
>CAXUHU010000005.1:43645-65051 GCA_964250925.1 uncultured Acetobacteraceae bacterium | reverse complement strand
CGGGCAGCAACGTGAGCCTGGCGACGGGCAGCTCGGTTGCCATTTCCAATTTCCCCGCCACCCAACCGGTGAGCGGCACTATCGGCCTGGCCGCCGGCAGCAATGCCGTCGGCTCTGTCACGGTATCGAACTTGCCCGCTACCCAGCCCATCAGCGGCGCCGTCAGCCAGGCTGGAAGCTGGACCGTCGGTTTGGCCTCGGGCAGCAACGTGGGCCTCGCGACGGGCAGCTCGGTTGCCGTTTCCAACTTCCCCGCCACCCAACCGGTGAGCGGGGCCGTCAGCCAGTCAGGCAGCTGGACCGTGAGCCTCGCGCCAACTGCAACCGTGGGGCTTGTGGCTGGCAGCAATGCCATCGGTTCGGTTTCCGTCTCCAACCTTCCCGCCACCCAGGCGGTGTCGGCAACCTCGCTGCCGCTGCCAGCGGGCGCGGCCACCGCGGCGGCTCAAGCAGCACCCCTTGCCCCGGTAGCACCAGGGGCCGGCACCGCGAGCAATGCGATGCTGATTGGCTGCGTGGCCAACACGACGCTGCCCAGCTTCACCGCCGGCCAGCAAGGCGCGGTACCGTGCGACACCTCCGGACGCCCCTACGTCGTCACCGTGCCGAGTGCCAACAACGTGCCAAGCTACCTGCAGGCCGTCAGCAGCGGCGGAACCACGGTCTTCCGCGCGATCAACGCGGCGGCGTCCAACGTGGCCACGAGCGTAAAGGGCTCCGCCGGCATGGTCTATGGCTATGGAGCTTGCAATACGGGCAGCAGCGCCGCCTATCTGCGGCTGTTCGCCCAGGCTGCGGCACCCACCGTCGGCACCAGCACGCCGTCGATCGCCAAGCTCATCCCGGCGGGCGCCTGTCAGAATGCCGAAATTCCGGTCGGAATCGTGTTCCCGGGTGGCATCGGCGTGGATGTGACTGCCGGCAGCCTGGCCGATAGCGATACAACAACCATCGCCGCGGCCAATCAGGTCAGCTTGGAGATTTATTATAAATGAGGAAGCAGTCCTTATCTAAGATAGGACCAAAAACTCTGTCTGTCTGAGTTCGCGACGATCACGCTGTCCTGTCGATTGGCGCCGCATTCTCCGCCTTGGCGACCACCACCATCGCCGGGCGGAGCAGGCGCCCATTCAACGTCCAGCCGCGGCTATAGGATTGCGCCACCGTGCCGGGCGGATGTTCGGCCGTCGCCTGCTCAGCCATCGCTTCATGCAGGTTGGCGTCGAATGGCTTGCCCACCGGATCCTCGGCCACGATGCCGTTGCGCTCCAGCAACGCGATGAAACTGCGTTCTACCCCCTCGAACCCGTCGCGCAACTTGGTCACGATCTCTGGCTCGCCGACGGCCGCCGACGGCAGGCTGGCAAGGCCGCGACGAAGGTTTTCGGCAGCCTCCACCACATCCTTGGCGAATTTCTGCACGGCATACTGCCGCGTCTCGTCCACCTCGCGCCGACCGCGGGCGCGCACGTTCTGCGTCTCTGCCTCGGCGCGCATCCAGCGGTCGCGGAAGTCGTCCCGTTCGGCTTCCAGCTCGGCAATGCGCTTGGCTGCTTCAGCCATCAACGCCTCGGGCTGCGCGTCGGCATCGCCCGCCATCTCGGGGTGTTCGAAAGTGTCGCTCATGCCCCGCAGTTAGGCGATCGGGTCGCAGCGGACAAGGCCATCAGCCCAGCAGCTGGCCGATCACCCGCGCCGTGTAATCGACCACCGGGATGATTCGTCCGTAATTGATCCGCGTGGGGCCGATCACCCCGATGGCGCCGACGATGCGGTCGGCCTGGTTGCGCGCGGGCGCCACGATCATCGACACCCCCGAGCTGCCGAACACCGCACTTTCCGAGCCGATGAAGATGCGCACGCCGTCGGACTGCTCGGCCAACTCCAGCAGCCGCATCATCGTCTCCTGCGTCTCCAACCGGTCGAACAGCACCTGGATGGCGGCCAGGTTCTCGATCTGCGTCACATCGGCCAGCAGCCGCGCCTGGCCGCGCACGATCAGGCTGCCGCCCCGCCCGGCCTCGGTCCAGGTTGCCAACCCTGCCTCCACCACGCTGGCCGCCAGCCGGTCGAGCTGTCCGCGGTCGAGCGCCATTTCCTCGGCCACCCGGCGCCGCAACTCCACCAGAGTACGGCCCGCAGCCCTGGCGTTGAGGTAGTTGGCCGCCTCCGTCAGCGCCGAGGGCGGCAAGCCCGGCGGTATCTCGATAACGCGGTTCTCCACCTGCCCATCGGCCGCCACCAGTATGACCAGCGCACGCCCGGAGCCCAGCGAGGCGAACTCGATATGCTTGATCGCGCCGTCCGATTTCGGCGCCAGCACCATCCCGGCTGCCTGGCTCAGCCCGGACAGCATGGCCGACGCGTCGGCCAACGTGTCCTGCAGGCTGCGGCCATGGGCGGCAAGCTGGCGGCTGATCGACTCGCGCTCGTCCTGGGCCAAGTCTCCGAAATGCAGCAAACCATCGACGAACAGCCGCAAACCCCGATCGGTGGGCAGCCGCCCGGCACTGGTGTGCGGCGCGAACAGCAATCCCGCATCGGTCAGGTCCGCCATCACGGTTCGTATCGTGGCCGGCGAGAGCGCGATCGGCAGGCGGCGCGCGAGCGTACGGCTGCCCACCGGCTCGCCGGTCCCCACATACTGTTCCACGATCTCGCGCAGCACGGCGGCAGCACGCGGGTCCAGTCCAGGCGGCAGCGGCTTGGGCGGGTAGTCCATGGCCTGCATATAGCGCTGAATACCACCTTTCGGTCAGTTAAGCCGTGTTCAGCGCTCAAGCCTATGCGATACGGGGCCCAATTTCGCTGGGGGACCCATGCGGCTGAATGATCGCGCCCACGACGCCCTGCGGAGCGTGTCCATCGAACCCGGCTTCTCCCACCACGCAGAGGGCAGCTGTCTGATCCGCATGGGCGGCACGGAGGTGATGTGCACGGCCAGTGTGGAGCCGAAAGTGCCGCCCTTCATGCGCGGCAAGGGGCTGGGCTGGGTAACGGCAGAATACGGCATGCTGCCGCGCGCCACCCACACGCGCGGCGACCGCGAGGCGGCGCGGGGGAAGCAGTCGGGCCGCACGCAGGAGATTCAGCGCCTGATCGGCCGCTCGTTGCGCGCGGTTGCCGACCGACCGGCCATGGGCGAGATGTCGGTGACGCTCGACTGCGACGTGCTGAACGCCGATGGCGGCACGCGCTGTGCCAGCATCACCGGCGCCTACGTGGCCCTCAGCTTGGCGTTCCGCCGCTTGGTCGCCAACCGGGTGCTCGCCACGATGCCGTTGCAAGGCCAGGTGGCGGCCGTGTCCTGCGGTCTGGTCGCCGGCCGCGCGGTGCTTGATCTCGACTACCAGGAGGATAGCAGCGCCGAGGCGGACGCCAATTTCGTGCTGACTGAGACCGGCATTGTGGAAATCCAGGGCACTGCCGAACAGTCCCCGTTCGCCGAGGCTCAGTTCCTCGAGCTGCTGCGCCTGGCAAAGCTGGGAACGGCGACGCTGTTCGAAGCGCAACGCGCCGCGTTGGCCTGAAGCGGCCCGCTGCCTTGATCCGCTTGGCGCGCTCCAGCCGGTTGGTGCTGGCCAGCCATAACACCGGAAAATTGCGGGAAATGACGGCCCTGGTTGCTCCGTATGGGATAGCGATGGTGTCCGCCAGTCAGCTTGGCCTGTCCGAACCTGAGGAGACCGAGGCGGATTTCGCCGGCAATGCGAGGTTGAAAGCGACCCTGGCCGCCCGCGCCGCGGGGCTGCCCGCGCTCGCTGACGATTCCGGCTTTTGCGTGGCCTGCCTGGGCGGTGCACCCGGCGTGCTGTCGGCGCGCTGGGCGGGTCCATCCAAAGACTTCGACGCTGCGATGGCCCGCGTGCATGCCGAGAGCGCTAGCCTCGCGGACAACCGGGCCTGGTTCGTCTGCGTGCTCAGCCTTGCCTGGCCGGACGGCGCAACGGCCAGCTTCATGGGCCGGGTCGACGGCACGACGACATGGCCGCCGAAAGGCGACAACGGCTTCGGCTACGACCCGGTGTTCATTCCGAACGGCGAAGGTAGAACCTACGGCGAGTTGCCGCCGGACCAAAAGCATGCCGGCAGCCACCGCGCACGCGCAATGGCGCAATTGGCAGAAGCCTGTCTTCCTCGGTAGCCGGGGGCCAAGCAACCTGGCGCCGGTGGATCCGATCATTATGCCCGCTCAAACACTAGCCTAGGCCAGCCGAGCGGTAACGGTTCGCCCAAGTCGCCTAGCGGCGCTTGCGACGTAGTCCAGAGGTCAACAGGCCAAACAACATCCGCACCAGCCCGGTCTGCGCGACCACGCGGGTAGCCGGCGCGAGCAATGCCGCCATCGTCAGGCTCTGGCGAGCCTGCTCCAGGCTGAGGTCCCGAACGCGGCGTGCTTCGTCGGCGACCGGGTCGCTGATTTTGCCCAGGGCGAACATGCCGAATACGGCCGCCGGGATAAGGTCGATGACGGTCACGATAAACACTGATAGCAAAGGGGATAATCCTGCCCACTGCTCCAGCGCATCCACTGCGAGCACGTGCAACAGGACCAGCACGGCAATCGTGAACACTGCCGCCACCACACCAAAGGCCGCGCGCCGCGCCACCACGGTCAGTTGGCGACGCAGCAACAGTATCTCCGCCTGGGCGGCGACTCGGGCGAGGCGGGCGGTGCGCATGTGGCGGTCCTACTTGGTAATGCGACCGAACAGGAAGCCCACGGCAGCGGCAACACCGATCGCGATCAGCGGCTGGTCACGCACCCGGTCGGACACCATTTCGGCCGAGTCCTCGGTGTAGGCTCGGGCTCGGCTAGCAGCATCGCCGGCGCGCTTGCTCACGTCGGAGAACGCAGGGCTTACCCGTTCCTCCATCAATTGGTTGACCTGTTCGCGCAGGCTGCGGATCTCGTCGCGGGCGTTGTCAGACATGGCCATGGTCGGGCACTCCTGGGTCAAGGATCGGCACGGGTGCCCTAAGGCGAACACCATCGGCCGGTCAAACGTCACCGCCGGGGACCAGTTGCCATGCAGGATAGCGCAGTATGGGTTTAGCCGCGCCGGTGGTCCTGACGATTTCAGGCCTGACGCGCAAGCGCGGCCGCACAGTCGTCCTGGACGGCCTGAACCTCTCGGCCGGGCCCGGACTGCTGACGGCGATCGTGGGGCCTGCCGGCAGCAGCAAATCCGTCCTGCTGCGCACCCTGGCCGGGTTCGAGCGGGCGCGCGGCGCCATCATGCTGGACGGCCAGGACGTCGCCCGCCTGCCGCCGCACCGGCGGGGCTTCGGCGTGGTGTCGCAGCCAGACATGCTGTTCCCACACCTGACGCTGGCCGGAAACGTGGCTTTTCCGCTACGCCTGCGCGGCCTGTCCCAGGTTCGCCGCGCTAGGCTAGTGGCCGAGATGATGGACCTGGTTCAGTTGACCGCGTTCGCCGGCCTGATGCCGGACCAGGCTGGGCCCGCTTTGTGCCAGCGCGCCATGCTGGCGCGTGCGGCGGTGTTCGGCCCGCGCCTGCTGCTGCTGGACGAGCCGTTCTCCGCGCAAGACCCTGCCTCCCGCGCGAACCTGATCGCCAGCCTGCGCCAAGTGCACCACGTGCTTGGGACGACAACCCTGCTGGCCACCCGGCACGGGCTGGATGCACTCGCCTTGGCCGACCGGGTGGCCGTGCTGCGCGGCGGCGCCCTGGTGCAGCACGGCACGCCGGAGGAGGTGTTCGACCGCCCGCGCAATGCCTACGTCGCAGGCCTGCTTGGCGAGCCGAATCGGCTGCCCGGCACGGTTGAGGCCGTCGACGACGACATTGCACGCGTGCGCCTTGCCTGTGGTCCGTTGGTGGAAGCGCTGCTGGGCAAGACGTTGCAGCCAGGCGACGCCTGCGTCGTCGTCCTGCGGCCGGACCGCATCGCCATCGCGCCCGTTCCCGCCTCCGAGATGGGTGAGGCGGCTATCGGTGCGCATCTGATCGAGGCCCAGTTCTTGGGCGAGAGCTATCGGCTACGCATGCTGATCGGCACCGGAGCCGAGCTTGTCGTGCGCCGACCGGCGCTGGCCGGACTGCGCGGCCTGGCGCCCGGCCAGCCGGCCTCGGTCGCCTGGCAGCCGCATCAGGCCTCGGCGTTCCGGGATGACACCGCGTGATCGCCTTGATCGGGACTGGCCGCTGGCTGATAGCTGGCAGCCGATAGCTGAACCGAGGGCCGGATGCCGTGCTGCCATACCAAGCTGGCCCTGATGCCCCTGGCGCTAGCGCTGCTTGCCGCTGCACCACCGCCGAAACCCGAAGCCCCGCCAGCCGACGATGCGCCGCAACCCGTCTCGGTTGCCATTGCTCCCGGCGCAGCAAAGGATGCGATCCGCAAGCTGCTGTTGCTGGCCTATGCGAGGGCGACCGCAACCGTGCTGGGCGATGCCGCCTGGGACGGTTCGGCGGATGGCCTGCACACGCTTCAGTCGGCGCATTCTGCCGACCTCGTCCTGCTAGACGGCCCAACGCTGGCCGCCGCCTGCCGTGCGCAGACAGTTGATCGGCTCGACTGGTCAATCCTTGGCCGCGACGGCTTTCTGACCGGCGCCGCCACTGACTGCGGCGCCGGCGCCTATCTTTCGGCAACGGTCCTCGCCTGGGATACCGACAAGCTGGCCGGCCTACCCGCCTGGGGCGATTTTTGGGACGTGGCCAAGCACCCCGGACGCCGTGGCCTGCGCCGCGCCGCACGCGGCAACCTGGAAATCGCTCTTCTTGCCGACGGCGTGGCACCCGCCGACATCTACCGCACGCTGCGCTCATCAGACGGCGTGGACCGTGCCTTCCGCAAGCTGGACCAGCTGAAACCCTACATCGTCTGGTGGGATCAGCCCGGCCAGCCGGCACAGTTGCTGGCGTCGGCCAAGGTGCTATTGACGTCGGCGCCGGCCGCCTCGCTCGCGGGCCAGCCCAAGGTGCATATCGGCACGCAGTGGGGCGGCAGTCTGACCGAGGTGTCGAGCTGGGCGATACTGTCCAACACCGCCCACCCGCGTGGCGCCGCAGCCACGCTTCTCGTCGCCGGCGACGCCGCGCGCCAAGCCGATTTCTCCCGTGCCAGCGGGCTTGGCCCCCCGACCCGCGCCGCCTTCGCCCTGCTGCCGGCGGATGCGCGGGTGCAAAACCCCAGCCTGCCCGCCAACCTGAAAGCCGGCCTTGCGATCGACGAAGGTTTCTGGCTCGACAGCGCCGGCAAGCTGGAGGCCCGCTTCGCCGCGTGGGTTGGCAAGTAGTGCAGGCCTTCGTCGCCGCCTTGCTGGCCGGCCCGCAATGGCAACCGCCGCGAGCAGCCGGACGCGGCAGGACTTTGGCCGCCCTGCCGCTACTGGCCCTGGCTTTAGGCGTAGCCGCCGCATGCCTCGACGCGTTGGCCAGCTCTCACACGGACCGTCCGGTGCGCTCCGTCCTGCATGTACTGGTGCCCGCCGCGATGGCCACCGTACTCTGCCTAGGCCTGGCCGTTCCGGCGTCGCTGTCTCGGCCCGGCGCGGGATGGCTGGCTTTGGGATGGCTCGCGCTGTACCTCGGCGCCGCGGGGTGGTCGGTCGCGGCCCTGCCGCCGACTGCGCTTGGGAGCATACTCGCCAGGGCTGTGCTGCTCGTGCCGGTCATGGCCATCGGCCTCGGGGCCGCCTGGTCGGGGTTACCGGGCGGCACCTGGCGCACCGCCTCGAGCCTGGGTGCACGCTGGCCAGCGATACTGCTGGCCGTTCTGGCCGTGAGATGGCCGGCCATACTCCGCAGCTGTCTCGTCGTCATGGCGGCAGCCGTCGCGCTCAGCCTGGTCTAGCAGCACCGCCTTGCCCCGCCTGCAGTCAGGCCATAGAAGGCGCGCATCCGAAAATCGGAACAAGAGCCATGCGCTTTACCGTCGATCGTCTCGACCACCTGGTCATCACCTGTCATGAAGTCGAAATAACCGCCACCTGGTACCAGCGGGTGCTGGGCATGGAGCGCGAGGATTTCGGCGCCGACCGGCGCTGCGCGCTCAAGTTCGGCGGCCAGAAAATCAACGTGCGACCGGCCGGCGTGCTGGATTGGAAGAGCGGGCGCGAAGCCTGCCCCGGCAGCCAGGATCTGTGCTTCATTACCGCGGTCGGCCCCGAGGACGTGGTGGGCCACCTGCATTCCTGCGGCGTCGCCATCGAGGCGGGCCCGGTGAAAAAGGCGGGCGCACTGGGAGAAATCAGCTCCGTCTATTGTCGCGACCCCGACGGCAACCTGATCGAGATCGCCTCCTATCTTGATTGACTCGGCGCACAGCAGTTGAGTGAGGTTCCACTTCGAACGACCGATTTCGACTTCGCCCTGCCGCCGGACCGCATTGCCCAGCACCCTGCCAAGCCCCGCGATACCGCGCGGCTGCTTCACATAGGCGCCACACTCGCCGACCACACGGTGGCCCAATTGCCGGACCTGCTGCGCGAGGGCGACCTGCTGGTCGCCAACGACACCCGGGTCATTCCGGCCCAACTGTCGGCCATGCGCGGGCCGGCGCGCATCGGCGTCACGTTGGACCGGCCCTTGGGCGACGGCACCTGGCACGCCCTGGCACGCAACGCCCGCCGACTGCGCGCCGGGGACCGCCTGACCTTCACAGGCACCGCCGACTTGCACGCCAGCGTCGAGGCCCGCGAGGAGGACGGCGGAGTCGTGTTGCGCTTCGACCAGGCCGGCCCGGCTTTCGCCGATGCGCTCCGCCAAGCCGGCGTGCTGGCCCTGCCGCCCTATATCGAACGCCCGAGCGGGCCCAGCGCCCAGGATCAGGCCGACTACCAGACGATGTTCGCTGCCCAAGACGGTGCCGTGGCCGCCCCGACCGCAGGCCTGCACTTCACGCCCGGCCTGCTCGCCCGCCTGGCCGCACGCGGCGTCGGCCGCACCACGCTTACCCTGCATGTGGGCGCCGGCACCTTTCTGCCCGTGCGAACGGACAGCGTCGCCGACCACCGGATCCACGCCGAGTCCGGCACCCTTGGTGCCGACGCCGCCCAGCGCATCAACGCCACCCGCCAGGCTGGCGGCCGCATCGTCGCTATCGGAACCACCAGCCTGCGACTGCTCGAATGGGCCACGGATGCTGACGGTACCACGCACGAGGCCTGCGGCGACATCGACATCTTCATCCTGCCTGGCGGCCGCACGCTGCGTGGTGCCGACCTGCTGCTGACCAACTTCCACCTGCCGCGCTCCACCCTGTTCATGCTGGTCTGTGCCTTCGCCGGCACCGACCGCATGAAGGCCGCCTATGCCCATGCGATCGCGCAAGGCTACCGGTTCTACTCCTACGGCGACGCCAGCCTGCTGGAGCGGGCCAGCGCGTGACTGCGTTCGGCTGGACGCCGCTCGCCACCGACGGGGCGGCCCGCGCCGGCATGCTGCACTCGGCGCACGGCGACGTGCCGACGCCGACCTTCATGCCCGTGGGCACGGCGGCGACCGTGAAGGCGATGACCGCAGACGCCGTGCGCTCGACCGGTGCCGGCATCGTGCTGGCCAACACCTACCACCTGATGCTGCGCCCCGGCGCCGAGCGGGCGGCACGGCTGGGCGGGCTGCACCGGATGATGGACTGGCCAGGGCCCATCCTCACCGATTCCGGCGGCTTCCAGATCATGTCGCTGGACAAGTTGCGCACCCTGGACGAGGGCGGCGTCACCTTCCGCTCGCACCTGGACGGCACCAAGCATCGTCTGACGCCCGAGCGCGCGATGGACATTCAGCACGCGCTGGATGCCACGATCAGCATGGTGCTGGACGAGTGCACCGCCTTTCCCGCGACGCACGACGTGGCCGAAGCGTCGATGGCGATGTCGATGCGCTGGGCCGCGCGCTGCCGCGCCGCGTTCGCTGAACGCGAGGGTTACGCGCTGTTCGGCATCGTGCAGGGCGGCGTCTATGCCGATTTGCGCCGCGCCTCGGCCGAAGCGCTGGGCCAGATCGGCTTCGAGGGCTACGCGGTCGGCGGCCTCGCGGTGGGCGAGGGCCAGGCGGCGATGTTCGACACGCTGGACGCCACCGTGCCGCACCTTCCGACCACCCACCCGCGCTACCTGATGGGGGTCGGCACGCCGGACGACCTGGTGGGCGCCGTGCAGCGCGGCGTGGACATGTTCGACTGCGTGATGCCCACGCGCGCCGGCCGCACCGGCCGCGCCTTTACCTCGCGCGGCGTGCTGAACCTGCGCAACGCGCGCCACGCGGACGACACCGGCCCGATCGACCCGGATTGCGCCTGCCCTGCCTGCACCCGCCACAGCCGCGCCTACCTGCACCACCTGTTCCGCTGCGAGGAGATGCTGGGGCCGATGCTGCTGACCTGGCACAACCTGGCCTATTACCAGACGCTGATGCGGGGGTTGCGCGAGGCAATCGGCCTCGGGCGGTTGGCCCCTGTGGCAGCCGCTACGAGGCTGAAGTGGAACACGGCCGATGCTTAGGTCCGACTGGCGAGAGAGGACATCAGGTGGACGTGGAGGCGCTCGCGATAGACCGAATGGTGTCCAAATCCGATGATGAAAGCACTCTGTTCGGAAGAAAGAAGAGAGGCGTCGAGCCGAATTCTGCAAACAGACCGCGGGACGTTTCTCGAAACACAACCTTGGCGGTGTCCAAGGTTAATCGAACTCCATTGTCCCCCAGCAGTGACACGTTCTGCGCTTCAAGATGAATCTGGGTATCGGCATGTTGGGCGCGTGCAGTTGCAATAGTCGAGAAAATACGAACCAGCACGAACATGAAGAAAAAGCAGGTGATTACCAAAAGGATGTCGAAGACACTCCTGGTTATGTTTTGGCTAGAATGGTTGGATAGAAGGCCAGAAATCGCGGCGGCCACCATTAGAACAAAGTAGTTCTTCAGCAAGCGTGGCAGCGCCAGCCAGCGAAATCGGTAAAGCTGCATCCACCTCACCTCTGAGCGGTTCAGCCGGCCTGATATCTTGAATTCCATGCTTCGCGCTCGGACGTTACGATCTAGTTATAATACGTGGAGACCATTGTTGGCCAGCAGTACCAACTTGCCTGCCGTTCGAGCCATCGAGTGAACTTGCCCCTGCAATCACCATGTCGAGGTGCTATATGAGCGATCGGGCGCCCCCATCTCGGGCGGAGCTGGAAGTGGGGCGGATCATGGCCGACGTCGCGCTGAAGCGGGCGCAGATGCAGTGGGAGCCTTGGGAGGCGATGGCCGCAGCCTTTGGCGCAGGGGCTACGATGGCGTCGGCCATGCTCGCCTTGGCGGTCTGCCTCATCTCGCACCTTCACTGATCGGGCCGCGGACATCGACGGACTGACACAACTCGGCCAGCCGGCCGCCTGGCCGCAAACCCCCGATGACGCTCGGCTGGAGCGCGTGCCCGCGCCCGACGCCGGAAAACTCTACGTCGTCCGTTTCACCGCACCCGAGTTCACCTCGCTCTGCCCCATTACCGCGCAGCCCGACTTCGCCCACATCGTCATCGACTACATCCCCGGCGCGTGGCTGGTCGAAAGCAAGTCGCTGAAACTGTTCCTGGGCAGCTTCCGCAACCACGGCGCGTTCCACGAGGCGTGCACCATGCAGATCGCCAGCCGCTTGACCGACCTGCTCGCCCCCGTCTGGCTGCGCATCGGCGCCTACTGGTATCCGCGCGGCGGCATCCCCATCGACGTATTCTGGCAGACCAACACGCCGCCGCAGGGCGCATGGATCCCCGATCAGGCCGTGGCCCCCTACCGTGGACGCGGCTGACACGGCGCAGGCCGCGTTCCGCATACGCGACCACGCGCTGGCGCTCGGCTTCGACGCCGTGGGGTTCGCACCCGCCCACCTGGGGCCAGAAATCCGTGCCCAGCTCGGCGCGTTCCTGGCGCAGGGCAGGCACGGGGATATGGGCTGGCTTGCCGACCGAGCCGAGCAGCGCAGCCATCCGCAGGCGCTTTGGCCCGAGGCCAGCACGGTCATCGCCCTCGGCCTATCCTACGCGCCAGAGTATGATCCGCTCGCCACGCTGGCCCGCCCGGACCGTGGCAACATCTCGGTCTATGCCCGTCATCGCGATTACCACGACGTGATCCGCGGCAAGCTGAAGCACCTCGCGCAGTTCGTCGTGAGCCGTTTTGGCGGGGGGGCGAAGGTGTTCGTGGACACTGCGCCGGTGATGGAAAAACCGCTGGCCCATGAAGCTGGATTGGGCTGGCAGGGCAAGCACACCAACCTCGTTTCGCGAACGCACGGCTCCTGGCTGTTCCTTGGTGAGGTGTTCACCACGCTGTCGTTGCCGCGCAGTGACGATCCGGGGGGCGCTTGCGGCAGTTGCGAGCGCTGTCTGCACGCCTGCCCAACAAACGCCTTTCCCGCGCCATACCAGCTCGACGCCAGGCGCTGCATCTCATACCTGACCATCGAGCATCGCGGCCCGATACCGCACGCCCTTCGCCCGCTGATGGGCAACCGCATCTATGGCTGCGACGACTGCCTGGCCGCCTGTCCCTGGAACCGCTTCGCGCAGGCGGGACGCGACGAAAAACTCCACGCCCGTGCCGACTTGGCCGCCCCTCGCCTGGCAGAACTGGCCGTCCTAGATGACGCGGCGTTCAGGGCGCGGTTTTCCGGCTCGCCGATCAAACGGACGGGACGCGACCGCTTCGTGCGCAACGTGTTGACCGCCATCGGCAATTCCGGCGATCGTGCATTGCGGCCGGCTGCTGTGTCGCTGACCGACGACGCCGATCCGGTGGTGGCCGAGGCAGCGGCCTGGGCTGCCGGCCAACTTGATGGACGATGCTGATCAAGCGCAGTTTTTCGCTGGCCGGGCACCGCACCAGCGTGGCGCTGGAAGCCCCGTTCTGGGCCGTGCTGGAGGCGGCAGCGGCGCGGCGCGGCGCCACCCTGGCATCCCTGGTCGCCGAAATCGACGCGCAGCGCACACCACCCGAGCCACTCGCTTCGGCGCTGCGCATCGCCGCCCTTGCTGATGCCGAAACACATTCGCCCGGCCGTTAATCATTGCGAAACTGGATAGACCGTAGTGTCGTCTCACCCGAAAACGGGCCGACCGAGCGGAGAATATCCCATGCTGTCCACCTCAGAGTTTGCCGCCCACACCACTGTCAGCCCGCTGATGCTGGCCGACCGCCTGCTGACCTTGGCCGGCGACGCCGAGCGAGCGGGGTTGCACCGCCCGGCCGAACGCCTGCTGCGCCTGGCCTATGCCGTCTATGACGAGAAGCCCGCCCGGGCCTGATCGCCCACCTTTCGGCCGCCGGGCCTGGGGCCTGGCGGCGACGGTTATGGTACTGCTGAGCGCTCCGGCCTCAAGCCAGCCGGCCCTGCCGCCATCCGGCCACGCGACCCTGGGTGACGGCATTCTGCCCCCGGCCGTCTCGCCAGCGGGACGCCGATTGTGGATGGCGCGTCAATCGGCGCTGTGCCTCGTCGCCATTGCCGAAGCAAGCGCACGTCACAGGCTGCCGCCAGGCCTGTTGGCAGCGGTGTCCCGGGTAGAGACCGGGCGGCCTCTCCCGGTCACCGGCGACCGTCAGCCCTGGCCCTGGAGCGTGAATTCGGACGGCGAGTCGCTGTTTTTCGATACGCGTGCCATGGCAGCGCGCGAAACGGCCAAGCGCCTGTCGCAGGGTGCACGCTACGTCGATATCGGCTGCATGCAGGTCGATCTGCAAATGCACCCGCACGCCTTTGCCACACTGGCCGACGCGTTCAACCCGGCGCTGAACGCCGAGTACGGCGCCAGCCTGCTGGCCGCGCTGCACGCCTCAGGCAATAGCTGGCCGCTGGCCGCCGGGCTCTATCATTCCGCCACACCCGGCTTGCTTCAGCCATACCAGGCCAGCGTGGACCATATGCGCCGCACACAGAAGAACATGCTCGCGCATTGAGAGCCAAAGCAGGCTCAACCACAGGCGGGCAATTGCTGCTTGAAGTCCGTATACGAAACACTGCGCCTACGATTACAGTCGGATGCTTTCAGCGCAACATCGTCGACCCGTTCGGATTGGGCCTCCCGTCGACGCCGTCGACCCCCAGCCAGGCTCGTCGGACAAAACGACAACGTGGATTTACGAAAACATAGCCGCTCGGTTGTCGCCGCACCACTCAAGCGCGTACAGTCTGAGGCTTGCTCCTTGGTCGCCCGGCCAACGCGTTCTACGCGCGCGCCATCGATAACACTTTGTTTGCCGCTGACCTCGCCGGCGCAGGCGTCAGAACCGGCGCTTCGGCCTGGCTGCGCACGACCGCCGTTCCGGATTGGAGGATTGCCGCGTCGCAATGATCCAACCGTATCACGACAGAGGCGATATCCTGTCCCTCAGACAAAGCAATTGGAAAATCGAAGCCGGCGTAACCGTCCCCCAGGTTGGCCATCAGCAGATCCCGACGGAAAACCTCGACAGTTCCAGCGCCTACGCAAGACGAACCCGAAAATGCCAACACCGGAAGTCCACGTAATGGCGTTGCCGACGAAACAATCCATCCGGCTACGCGCGTCGCTTCGGCAATCTCTATCGCACCACGGATCATCTGGGCCCCCGTCTCTGCGAACAACTTGCCACATCGTCAGCACAGCCGGGAGATAAAGGCCGAATCAATTGTTCACGTATTCGAGAGGTGAACGTGTCGCCACCAGGGCAACTTATGGTTGATTAACCTCAGCGCTCAAGCACTATGTTTTACTATCATCATCATTGCGTATCAATGGGCTGTTCTTGCAATCCCCGGCGCGCGAGCCAGTAGCGCTACTCGGCGGGCAACGTTCGGGAGGGAAGGACCACAGCCTTGACGGCCGCTTTCGGCCTGGGTGCCGCGCCAGGGTTAAGCAGGCGGCCGAATAGCCCTCCCAACCGGCGCGACATCCCGTCCATAACCGTGTACAGCGACGGCACGAACACCAGCGAAAGCACCGTGCTGACGATCAGTCCGCCGATCACGCCGGTTGCCATCGGTGCGCGAAACTCGCCCCCATCGCCCAGGCTCAACGCGCTCGGCACCATGCCGGCCACCATCGCAATCGTCGTCATCACGATGGGCCGTGCGCGCTTGCGGCCGGCATCAATGATCGCGTCGCGCCGCGACATGCCGTGGGCCTGCCGCTCGCGCGCGAAATCCACCAGCATGATCGCGTTCTTCGTCACGATGCCCATCAGCATCAGGATCCCGATGGCCACCGGCAGGCTGATCGGCTGCCCGGTCAGCAACAGTGCCAGGATCACGCCGCCCAGGCACAGCGGCAGAGAAAACAATACGGTCAATGGCTGGAAGACGCTACGGAACAGCAGCACCAGCAGTCCCAAGACCATCATCAGCCCGACGCCCATCGCCATCGCGAAACCGGTGAACACCTCGTCCATGATCTCGGCATCGCCGCCGTTCTGTATGTGCACGCCAACGGGCAAGTTCTTCGCCTCCGGCAGCGCGTTGACCTTGGCCAGCGCAGCACCCAGAGCCAGGCCGCCCGACAGGTCGGCGCCCAACACCACCTGGCGCTGCCGGTCGTAGCGCTGGATCGACGACGGGCCCTGCCCAAGCGTGATGTCGGCCACGGCCGAAAGCGGCACGGCCAGGCCGGTCGCACCCGTCACCGGCAGCGTCTCTATCGCGTGCACGTCCTGGCGCAAGGCCAGGTCCGTTTGCACCCTAATCGGTATCAGCCGCTGTCCGTCGCGGAACTTGGCCAGGTTGGCCGAGATGTCGCCCAGCGTTGCGATGCGCACCGCGGTCGAAATCGCCTCGGTCGAAATGCCGTAGCGCGCCGCCTCGTCGATACGCGGCGTCACCAGTATCTGGGGCCCGTCCAACCCGGTGCTGGCAGCGACGTTGGTAAAGCCCGGAATCCGGCGCATAGCCGCCTCCAGATGCGCGATCCCGGTCTCCAGGGCCGCCGGGTCGTCACTCAGCACGGTGACGGACAGCTCCCGCTCGCCACGGCCGTTCACGTAGTAGCCGCGCACGTCGGGAATGTTGGCCAGGTGGGCAGACAGATCCTCCTCGATCTGCTTTTGCGTGCGGCTGCGCTGGCCTTTCTGCTTCAAGTTCACCGTGATGTCGGCGCGGCGCACCTCGTCGCTGTCCCCGGTGGGCGTGGTGCCACCGATCACGAACACCGAAACCACCTCCGGTATCCTCAGGAAGTCGGCGGCAATCTCGTCGGTCTTGAGCCTGGTGTCTTCCAGCCGGGACCCTGGCGGCAATTCGACCGACACCACCACGCGTGAGCGGTCCTCGGCGGGTATGAAGCCCGTGGGCAGCAGGCTGGTGGACCAGATGGACAGCACGAAGAACACCAGGCCGACAGCCAGGGTGATGCCGCGGTGCCGCAGCGTCATCGCCAGGAACCGGGCATAGGCGCGCACCATTGGCCCTTCGCGCTCCTGATGCGCCACCGCTCGTGGGCTCAGCAGATAGGCCGCCATCAGCGGCGTCAGCAGGCGCGCCACCAGCAGGGAGGCCAGCACGGCCGCGGTCACCGTCAAGCCAAACTGCTTGAAATACTGTCCCGATATGCCGCCCATGAAACTGACCGGCGCGAACACCGCGCAGATCGTCAGCGTGATCGCGATCACCGCCAGGCCGATCTCGTCGGCCGCCTCTATCGCCGCCTCGTAAGGCTTCTTGCCCATGTTGATGTGGCGGACGATGTTCTCGATCTCGACGATCGCGTCGTCGACCAGGATGCCGGTCACCAGCGTGATCGCCAGCAGGCTGATGAAGTTCAGCGTGAAGCCCATCAGCAGCATCGCCGCGAAAGCCGGCAGCACCGACAGCGGCAGGGCCACCGCGGAGAGCAGCGTGGCGCGCCAGTCGCGCAGGAAAACGAACACCACCAGCGTGGCCAGCAACGCGCCCTCGATCAGCGCCTCCATCGCGGAGTTGTAGCCGCCAACCGAGTAGCGCACGCTGTCGTCGATCAGCGTGTAGCCGACGTTGGGGTGCGCCTGGCCCAGCGCCGCAATGTGCGCCTCCACGCGTTTTGCCACGTCGACGTCGCTGCTGTTCTTGCTGCGGTAAATGCGAAACGCCACCACCGGTGTAGTGCCGTTCAATTGCGCAAAGTAGCGCGGCTCCTCCACCCCGTCGCGTACGGCGCCCATGTCCTCCAGTCGCACCTCGCGCCCGCCCGGCAGCACGATGCGGGTGTTGGCCAAACCGCGCAGTGTTGTGGCCCCCGCCAGTGTGCGGATCGACTGTTCGCGGTGTCCGAGCTCGCCGCGGCCGCCGGCCAGGTCCACGCTGGTCGCCTGCACCTGCTGGTTCACGTCGCCCGCCGTAATGCCCAGCGCGGAGAGGCGGTCGGGGTCCAGCACCACCTGCACTTCGCGCGTCACCCCGCCGATGCGCTGCACGCGGCCCACGCCGTTGATCCCCTGCAGGTCGCGCGCAACGGTATCGTCCACGAACCACGAGAGCTGCGCCAGCGTCATGCCCGCCGCACTCGCCGCATACGTGCGTATCGGCTGCGAGGAAAAGTCAACCCGCTCGATCACCGGCTCGTCTATCGTGTGCGGCAGGTCGGTGCGTATCTTCGAAATCGCATCGCGCACGTCGTTGAGCGCGCGGTCGGAGCTGATCTCAAGCCTGAGCTCGATCTCAGTCGTGGAGGCGCCGTCCGTCACCGTCGACGTGATGTGCTTCACGCCGGTCACGCTGGCCACCGCATCTTCCACCTTCTTGGTCACCTGCGTCTCCAGCTCGGCCGGCGACGCGCCCGACTGGGTGATGGTGACGACGACGAACGGGATGTCGATGTTAGGGGAGTTGGTAATCGGGATGGCGCGGAAGGCCGCAATGCCCAGCACGATCAGGACGGTGAACAGGACCAGGGAGGGGATCGGGTTGCGGATCGAGGCGCCGGAAATGTTAAAGGCCATGAGCTGCACCTTGAAGACAGAAACCGCTTCTTTTTGAGAAAAGACGCAAAACTTACTCGTTTACGGCAGTCACCCGGTCGCCGTCCCGCACGAAGGTGCCGGAGAGGGCGATGATGGATTGGCCGGGAACGACGCCTTGCAGGATTTCGGCTTGGCCTTCGGCGCGCAAACCGAGAGCAACCGCGCGGGTCTGCACCACGCCGTTCTGCACCACCTGCACATGCGGGCCATCCAACTCGAACTGCACGGCCGATAGCGGCACCAGAACACCGTCATGCTGCGCAGTCTGGATCACCGCGCGCCCGAAGCCGCCCAGAACCAGACCGCCCCCGCCCGCATCGATCGCGATCCGTATGCGGCCCAGCCGCGACAGCCGGTTCATCTCCGGCGACACCAGCCTGATGGTGCCGGTGCGATGGACGTCGCCCGCCATGTCCAGTTTGGCATGCTGGCCCACGCGCAGCTTGGCCAGTACGCTCTCCGGCACGTCCGCCTCCAACTCGATCGCACCGTCGCTGATGATGCGGAAGAGTGGATCGCCGTTCATGCTGACCACCGAGCCCAGCCGGGCCACCCGCCGGCTGATCAGCCCCGCAACCGGAGCCTTGATGTCGGTATTGGCAATCTTGACGCTCAACTCCTGCCGCTGCGCATGCGCATAGGCCAGATCGGCCTTGGCCGAGACGACGCGGGCCGCAGCCGTGAGCGCCGCGGCCTGCCGCGTGTCGTACGTCTCGCGCGAGGCGGTCGCCGTCCGGATCAGATCGCGCGAGCGCGCGAACGCCGCATCGGCCTCCACGCGCGACGCCTCGGCTTCGGCCACCGCCGCCTCGTCGCGGGCGATTTGAGCGGTGTTCTGTGCCATCATCGCATCCAGCGCCTCACGCGACAGCCGCGCCAGAACCTGGCCGGCGCGCACGGTGTCGCCCTCCTCGGCCAGGATCGCCGTGGTCGCCACGCCATCCACCTGCGGGCTGACCAGGATTTCCTCGCGCGGTACTAGGGTACCCGTCACGCTCGCCGTTTCGATGATCCGGCCGCGCTGCGCCGGTGTCACGGTCACCGATTGTGGCTTGACCTGCGTCGCCACCACCTCTGCGCGCAACAGGGCCGGCCAGGTTAGCAGGGCAAGTGCCAGGGTTGGCAAACGCTTCATTGGCGCACTCCTCCTAGCCCAGCCCATGCCTGTCGACGCTGGACTAAGGCCAACCCACAGCAGCAATCGACGTGCCAACATCTCTTACCAGATCACAACTGGTTTCGGGCGCATGAATAATTTCTGTTGGTGGTTCTGGCCAATATGTGGCGTGCTTTATCAGTCGACCAGTCGACCACCACGCAAAAAGGTCTCCGACGTTGCTCGGCAGCTCTGGCACTCTGCGGCCATACCGATGTCCTAGCTCCAGCGCCGCCAGGTGTGGACTTTGTATCCGGCACCTCAGCAATCATGGACTGATACAGGGTGGCAATGGTGGGCACGGTGGTAGTTGGGGGAGACGGTGCGGTCGGCGTGGTGGTCGAAACCTCGGCCAAGGTGACCAATACAGCAACCGCCATCGGCGGAAACGGCGGTGATGCGGTAAACCCATATGGCAGCGGTGGCGCGGGTGGCGACGGCATCGTGTTCCAGGATGGAGGCACGCTGGTTAATCACAGGATGGAGGCACGCTGGTTAGTCAAAGGTATAATTTCGGCCGGCAACATCTTTCTCAGCGCTGTCGTTCAGTTCGGCGGAGCCTTTGGAGTCAGCTTCCTAGCCGGCGGCAGCCTCACGAATTGTGGAACAGTGACGGGCGGCAAGTTTAGCGGCGCTGGTGTTCAGATTGTGGGCGTCGGTACATCGAGAAACGCTGACGTCATTGCCGGAGGAGCGGTGCCCGTCAGCCTCGGCTTCTACTATGACGCACAGCCGGCGTTACAGGTCTGGTGTTGAACGGTGCAAGCACGTTCACCAACAGGGATGTGGGTAGGATCGTCGGCGGTAACGGCGGAAACGGCATTTATACGAGTGGGGGTGCCGGCCAACAGTGCCGCACCCGACACGCTGGAGCTGGCCGGCCTGGCGGTGGGCACGCTGAGCGGGTTCGGCACGCTGGTCGCCGGCTTTTCCACGATCACCAAGGACGCGCACGCGCGCTGGACGCTGACCGGCGCCATCTCCGGCGCAGGCACGGTTACGGTGGCGCTAGCGCCGCGTTGACGCTGAACGGCGCCGTCGGCATCGCTAGCCTTGCCTTTGCGTCCGGCACGCTGCGCTTGGCCGATCCGGGACAGGTGAGCAGCACGGTGCACGGCTTCGGCAACGGCGACCTGATCGATGTGGAGGCGTCCAGGCCACGTCGCTCAGCTACGGCCACGGCACGCTGACACTGTACGACAGCGCCCACGCGGCCGTGGATACGCTCGCCTTCGCCGGCCACCTCACGAAAGCCGATTTCGGTCTGCACGCCGATGGGCACGGCGGCACCGACATCACCGGCAACGCGACCCGGCCGAGGCGCATACGTCGGCACGCTGCCGCGTAACCCGCGGCCACGCTGGACCGAACTGCATGCAGAGACGTGTCCTACGGCTGCCGTCCGGTAGGCGCTTGCCGACGCGCCAACGGAGTTCGTGCCACTGCGCTACGCGTCTGTCGCAAAGACCAGGCCCCGATGTCAGCAATGATGATGCGCGCCGACATGGTCTATGCCTACCCGACTTGGATGCTGGCCTTTGCCCTGGTCGGCATCGCGGTCGCCGGCGCCGTGGCTGTCGAGCTGACGGCGCGCCGCGTTATCGGCGCCGCAACGCGGCAGCGACACAACGACGTCGCCGCCGCGATGTTCTCCGTCATCGGCGTCACCTTCGCCGTGCTGCTCGCCTTCGTTGTCATGCTGACCTTCGAGGGATACGCCAACGCCAGGATGGCCGCTGGAACCGAGGCGATGACGTTGCGCGACGTAGCGAACCTGACCGCCGGCCTCGCCGAACCGGCACGTGCCGGCGTGCGACGCGTGTTGGCGGCCTATACCGGGGACGTTATCCGCAGCGAGTGGCCGGCCCAGGCGCTGGGTCATTTCGACGATAGCGGGTCGGTGCCGTTGCAGGCACTCAACGCGGCGGCCGCGGCCTATCGGCCGTCCACGCCGGTGGACGTGACCTACCACGCGGCCTTCCTCGGCGCTTTGACCCGTCTGCAGGATGCGCGCGCGCTGCGCCAACTGGCTGCCAGCAACACCGTACCGGGGATCGTCTGGACCGTCATGCTGCTGGGCGGCAGCCTGACCGTGATGTCGGGTTCGTTCCTGGGGGCGCCGAGCTTGCGAATGCACCTGATGATGTCGGCCACCCTGGCTGCCTCGGGGGCGCTGGTGGTCGTGCTGATCGTGGCACTCAGCCAGCCGTTCCGGGGCGATTTTCGCGTATCGACCGTGTTGTATGAGCGCGTGCTGGGCGCCCTCGCCGCCCCCCCCCCCGCCAGCCCTGCCGCGGTGCCCGCCCGGCACAAAAGATTTACCCCCCACG
>CAXUHU010000005.1:8654-43635 GCA_964250925.1 uncultured Acetobacteraceae bacterium | reverse complement strand
CGCGTATCGACCGTGTTGTATGAGCGGGTGCTGCCCGACATCGCAGCCCGCCGGCGCTCATCCGATCCGGCTGTCCCGGCCGTAACCAAATGATTACCCCCAAAGGCACGCCCGAGTGTTAGGATTGAACCGTGAAGTTGTTGCCGTCCGGAACACCGTCTTGACGCGGGCGACAGGCGCGCGTGCCGCGTGAGCGTCGGGATCGCTGTCATGGCCAAGGCGCCGCGCGCCGGCCTGTCGAAGACCCGTCTGATGAGCTTGCTCTCCGGCGAGGAAGCGGCCGCGCTGAGTGGCGCCTTTTTGCGCGACGTCACCCAGAACCTGGCCGACGCCGCACCGTCCGGTGCCGTCCCTTACGTCGCCTACGCGCCGGCCGGCGCCGAGGCGCTGTTTGCGGGGCTGCTGGCGCCCGACACCGGCCTGATACTCGCCGATGGACACTGTGGTGCGCCGCCAGGCGTGCAGGGGTTCGGCCGCTGTCTGCTGCACGCGATGCAGGCGCTGTTCGCCCGCGGGCATACGGCCGCCTGCGTGCTCAACGCCGACAGCCCCACTCTGCCCACCCGGCTGCTGCGCCAAGCCGCCCTGCTGCTGCAGCAGCCTGGCCACCGCGCCGTGATAGGTCCGGCCGAAGATGGCGGCTACTACCTGCTGGGCGCCACGCATCCGAGCGCCTCGTTGTTCGCGCATATCGATTGGAGTACCGATCGTGTGGCCGGCCAGACCCGGCAGCGTGCCCGGGCCGAGGGGCTGGACGTGTTCGAACTTGACACCTGGTACGACGTGGACGAGCCGGCCGCCCTCGTCCGGCTGGTGCGTGAGCTGGCCGATCCGGGCGATTGCTACCCGGCGCCCGCCACAGCCGGCTGTGTCAACCGCCTTGACCTGGCGACCCGCCTTGCCGTCCTGGAGCCGCACCCATGTCCATGACCATCACCGCCCCGCTAGCCGATCCCACCCGCTATTTCGAGCAGGTGGTGCAGGCGCGTGACCACGTGGCACCCCCCGTCTGCCTCTATCTGGAGGTGACGAACCGTTGCAACCTGCTGTGCGAGACCTGCCCGCGCACCTTCGAGGAGCTCGAGCCGCCGGCCGACATGTCGTGGGAGCTGTTCACCCGCATCGTGGACCAAGTGCCCAATCTGAAGCGCGCGGTGCTGCACGGCGTGGGCGAGCCGATGCTGGTGGCAGCGCTGCCGGCGATGATCCGCTACCTGAAGGCGCGCGGCGTCTATGTGCTGTTCAACACCAACGGCACGCTGCTGCGCGAAAAGCGCTTTCGCGAGCTGATCGAGACCGGGCTGGACGAGATGCGCGTCTCGCTCGATGCGGCCGACGCCAAGGGCTATGCGCTGGTGCGCGGCCGCCCGTTTTTCGATCGCATCGTGCGCGACGTGAAACGCTTTCGGGAGGTGCAGGAGGAGACGGGTGCGCCTACCCCGCGCATCTCACTCTGGCTGACCGGCCTGCGCGAGACGATCCAGCAACTGCCCGAGTTCGTGCGGCTGGCTGCCCGCATGGACGTGCGCGAGGTGCACCTGCAGCGCCTGGTGTTCGACGAGGCGGGCTTCGGCATGGCGCGTGAAAGCAGCAGCCTGTTCGAACAGACCGCATCCCTGGAACAGGCAGCGATCGCCGAGGCCACTGCGATCGGCGCCGAGCTGGGTGTGACGCTGGACGCCTCGGGCGCCACCGAGCCGGGGCTGAGCCTGAAGCAGCATGGCGAGAAACCCTGGGCCGGCTGCCGCAGGCCGTGGAGCCTGATGTATTTCACCGCCCACGGCCGGGCGCTGCCCTGCTGCATCGCCCCGTTCTCGGCGCGCGGCTACGAGACTTACACGCTGGGCGACGCGAAGACGCAGACGCTGGACGAGATCTGGGGCGGTGCGGCCTACCAGCAGTTCCGTGCGTCCCTGGTCAGCGAGGCGCCGCCGAAGCCCTGCCAGAATTGCGGCCTGCGCTGGAGCCTGTGATGCCGCCGCGCATTTGTGCGGTGCTGCCGGTGTTCAACGAAGAGGGTGCAATCGGCCCGACCCTCGCGCGCCTGCCGCGCGATGTGGTCGATCTGGCCATCGTGGTGGATGGCGGTAGCCGCGATAACACGGTGGCCGAGGCGCGCGCGGCCGGCGCCACCGTCATCGAGGAACCCCGACGCGGCTATGGACGTGCCTGCCTGACCGGTGCCGAGCACGCCGCCTCGCTAGGCGCCGAGATGCTGCTGTTCATGGATGGCGACGGCGCGGACGCCGTCGAGCATGCCGAGGCGCTTACCGGCCCGGTGCTGCGGGGCGAAGCCGACTTTGTACTGGCCGACCGCAGCGCTGGCCGACGCGATCCTGGCAGCATGGGCGCCCACCAGATTCTGGCCGGCCGACTGATCGGGGCGCTGGTCGGGCTGACCAACGGCGTGCGTTACCACGACATGTGTGCGTTTCGCTGCATACGGGTCGCCGACCTGCAGCGGCTCGGCATGCGCGAAATGACCTATGGCTGGAACCTGGAGATGCAGATGCGCGCCGCCCATGCCGGGCTGCAAGTGCTGGAGGTGGCGCTACCCTACCATCGCCGGGTGGCCGGTAGCTCCAAGGTTGCTGGCAGCGTGCGCGGCACATTGCGCGCGGGGCAGCGGATTTTACGCACTTTGGCTAGCGTAGCTTATCAGACAAGGAAGAAAGGCCTTCTTTCTTGAAAGAAAGAAGCAAAAGATTTTTGCTTGTTTGCGCATGGAATTGCGACCTACGCGAATACAAACGGGTAAAAGCCTCTCGTTTCTTTTCTTCAGAAAAGAAGATTTTCCTATAACTCCGGACTGGTCAGAAACGCTCGCCGCCTTCGGCGTGGCGGCCGCATTCTTCACGCTGATGGGCTGGCCGCTGGCACGGCTGCTGGCCGCTCCCTCCGGCATTGCGCCCGCGCTGGGCTGGGCCGTCTTCAATGCCTTGGCGCTGCCGGTGTTGACGTTCACGGGCTTCGGCCGCCTGACGGCAAGCACGCTGTGTATCGCCTGCCTTGCCGGTGCGGTGTATGCCCTGCGGCGCACGCAAGCCGGCGGCGTGCGCCTGCCGCCCTGGGCGCTGGTCCTGGCTGGGTGCGTGGCCCTGCTGCCTCTTATCGCAATCATGCCGAAAGACGTCGAAGGCGGCCTGCTGCTTGGGCCGCCGATGTTCGACCACGTGAAGATCGCGATCGTGGACTCGGTCCTGCGCGAAGGCTTGCCGGTGCACAACCCGTTCATCGGCGGCGACGGCCCTTCACCGCTCGCCTACTATTACCTTTGGCATTTCAGCGCTGCCGTGCTGGGCGCCTGTTTCTCCATCGGCGGATGGCCCGCCGACGCGGCGATGACGGGTGCTACGGCTTGGGCGTCGCTTCTGCTGATGATGGAGGTTGCCGTATGGGTTAGCGGGCGTGTGGCGGCCTGCTGGGCGGTGGGCCTGCTCGCGCTGCCGGCTTCGTTGCGCCCGCTATTGGACGCCGTGCTGGGGCGGGATACATCCGGGCGCGTGCTCGCGCGCGATGCCGATCTCGGCGGCTGGTTGGACCAGGCGGCCTGGGTGCCCCAGCACCTCGCTTCGGCCTGTTGTGCCATCGTTGCGGTGCTGCTGATGCCCAGCCTGGCTGGTGCGCGGCCACGTCTTGCGGCCGTCGTGCTCGGCGTCGTCGTTGCCGCCGGCTTCGAGAGCTCCACATGGATCGGCGGCGTTGCCTTCGCCGTGGCTGGACCCTTGGCCGGGCTGGTCGCGGTGATCTGCCTGCCGCGCAGCAGGCGTGCGCCCTTCTTCGCCTGGGCTGCCTTGGCGGCGCTGGTTGCGGGACTGCTCGTGCTCCCCTTCGTGCTGGCCCAGTTTGCCGCCGTCGCTGGGCGCCACGGCCCGCCGGCGGTGGCCTGGTTAACCTACCCAACGCTCGGGTCTGCGGTGCCGGCTGGCTGGCGCAGTGCACTCGACCTGCCTGCGTTCTGGCTCGTGGCCCTGCCGTTCGGCGTGCCCGTGATGGCGCTGAGCCTGGCGGGCCTGCCATCGCGGCACACGAGGGCAGCCTGGCCGCTAGCAGCCTTCGCCGTGGCCTGCCTGGCGGTGGCTTGGCTGTTGCGCAGCATGATCGACAACAACGATCTTGGCTGGCGTGCCGTGCTGCCGGCGGTCCTGGTGCTGACGTCGCTGGCGTCCAGCGGCCTGATACGCCTGGCCACGTCACGCCGATGGAGCACCCTGGCCGCCTGCTTGGGCCTGGCGGCGCTCGGGCTGCCGGGATTGATGTCGCTGGCCGGCGGCTACGTCTTCGGTCAACGTCCGGGTTCAGCCGCCGCCTTTGCCCGGTCCGCCGCCGCCTGGGACGCGCTGCGCCGTGTGGCGGCTCCCGCCGAGCGCATCGCCAACAACCCGAAGCTGGCGGCGCTGTCCACGCCTTGGCCCGTCAACATCGCCTGGGCGCTGCTCTCTGACCGGCCGTCCTGCTACAGCCAGTGGGAGACGGTGCTGGCCTATGGCGCCTTTACCAGGCGCCAACTGGACGATGCGAACGCCCGCGTCGAGCGCGTGTTCAACGGCCATGCCGAGCCAGGTGACGTGGCCATCTTGGCGTCGCGATATGGTTGCCACGCGGTGCTGCTGACGCCCGCCGACGGCGCGTGGCAGGACGACCCGTTCGCCGCCAGCCCTGACTACGCCCCCGCCGCCCACGCTGCCCAGTGGCGTATCTACAAGCGCCGATAGGCGTCGCGCGCCGGCTCGCGCGCTGTCAAGCGCGTTCGATGCGGGCCGCGTAGCAGCCGCGCTTGGCATAGTGCGCTTGCAGGTAGGCGACCTCTCGATTCTCGAGGAACCGCACGATGAGGCTTTCAAGCTCCTTGCCGTCTATCACGTCTGCATCGACCATTTCATGGGCGGCATCGAAGGCGCGCAGCGAGACTGGTCTGACGCGAAGGGGTTCGGGTATTTCGTCGATCTTGTCATAAGCCTCCTCGGCCCCCTCGCGCACGAAGATTGCGTGGCTCGCCCGGTAGGGCGTATCGGCAGGCTGGTGTGTGTAGTTGAGCAGCAACAGGCGCTCGCCCGGCTCCGCATCACGAATCTCGATCCGGTCGGGGAAGCCGGGCTTCGCATTGGCGACGTAGCGCCTGGCGCCGTACGCCGCGAGCGCCTCGTCCGGCAAGCCGAACAGATGGCGGAACGGTGCCGGATCGAGGCCGGTGATGCGGAAGTGCATGGGTAGTCTCCTGATACGACTGTCGTCACGAGCGTTATGCGCCGATGATGCAGGTCGGGCCTCCCGATACTTGCTTTCGAATTCGGCTCGCGCGCAGGGCGACGCTCATTGCCAGGCCGTTGTGATGGAAAGCGGCTGAAGCACGACAGCGTCCGGCAGACGAGGCCGTCGGGCTCTAGGCTCTTGGTTGGCGAGCACGTCGATCGCGGTTGAAGGTCGACCCGATGCGAATCACGTTTTAGCCCCTAATCGCTCAGCAGCGACGCCTCGACGCATGGCCAAGGCGTCGCTGCGGCAACACGCTCACGCAGATCTGTCGGCGAGCCGGTCAAGACAGCCCGCCCTTCGCCGGCTTCGGTTTCTACGATGCCGAGCCTTCGGCCAGACCGCGTGAAGACAGCGGCGTCTTCGTTTGGTGACCGCCAACAGGATCTGCTAGCGGCTGCTGCCATCGCCGTGCAACGCATCGACCGGACCGCGCAAGATGTTGTTGCGAAGCGTTGCCTCGGTCGCCGTCACGTTGTTCACGAACGCGGTATGGTAATCGCCGTCGTTGGTGAAGCTGTTGTCTTCCACGGTGATCTCCGGGGTCGGCTGGTCCACGCCTTCCAGGCCGATGGCGATGGCGGCGCTGTGATTGCCGGAGTGCGGTCCTTTCTCCAGGGTGTTGCCGCGCACCACGAGCGAGCCGCCGTTTGGCGCTTCGATTAAATAGCTCGACGTGCCGTCCGGACCGTCGGCCATATCGCACGCGGTAACCACGGTGCTTGCAGCTCGCGACTTCACATCGTGACCGTCGCGAGTCTGGCGGAACACGCTATGCTCCACCTGTAGCGACTCGATTTTACCGGCATAGATGGCATGGCTACAAGCGGCTTCGCAGATGCCGTTCTTGGTGAATTGGCTGTTCCGGACGATCAAGATCATTTGTGGGTTGGCGTTGGTCAGAATGCCATCCTGGTTGTTGATGAAACGCACCCCGTCCACCGTCAGCTTGCCGCCTTCCGCGCGGATGCCCGCTCCGTTCCCGTCTGGCACGCGCGCCCGGGTCAGGGTAAGGTTCGAAACCGTAATGTCGTTGCCGGTCACAACCAGCAACGCCTTGCCCTGACATGTCTTGTCGGTCATCACGATCGTGGCCGGATCGCCAACACCCTCGATCGTCAGCTTGTCTGCAGACACAACGGCACAGTCGAAATACTGGCCGGGATAGATCATTATCCGGTCGCCAGCACTGGCCGCGGCTACGGCTGCCGATGGCGTGGCAAAGCTATGACCGGCGCCCACTTCCAGAGTACGGGCTTGCACGGAGCACACCGCACTGAGGAGGAAGGCAAGCGCAGCGGCACAGATCCTGATTGCAACGATTGCGAACCGTCTAGACAAGCTGGCGACGTCTGACGACAGCCACCCCGAGCACGCCCAAGCCAAGCAAAGCCATCGATACGGGCTCCGGCACGAAGGTGGGTGGAGGGTCGGCCGAGAACGTCCCCACGACATCGGCATCGAAGCTGCTCAGCAACCCATCAGGATCGATCCCAAACTCGGGAATCAAGGCCGAAAAGCTAAGGCCCGCCGTGATTGTGGAGCCGGCTGTAAAATGAAGGAAGTCGGACGTGAAAGTCTCCGTGTAGGTCGGCGCGGGCCGAGATTTGTTGGAGGCGGTCGCGCCCCCCCCTGTGCCGCCGTCAATGCCGGTCAGGACCAAGCCGTTGGCGCCCGGCGCGTTCGGCACGATTGTGATGGTCAGCAGGTTGGAAAACAAGCCCCCGTTGGCCAGCCGGTAGCTGATCGTCAGCGGCGCGTTCAACGCCTGCGTGTCGTAGGTCGCACCGCCAAACGTCGCCTGGCTCGCCTGGGCCGTTGTCGTCACGCCCGCGCCGCCATTGATTGTTTCTATGGCCGATAGCTGCCCGGACAAATAGGACGGCAGTCCAGTCATGTTCTCGAAGGTGAAGTTCACGGCATCTCCGCCGGCGACATCCGTGTTCAGTATGCCGCTGCCCACCCCATCGTTTACCCAGTTCAGGCCGTTGCTGGAGTTGGTATCCGTAACCTGGGCAAACGTCACTGGCGTCGCCTGCGCCAGGCTCGCGACCATGGAGATTGCCAAACCACCAACCAGGGCGGCTGCGCCGCGGAGTCCATTCATTAAGCCAGTCCTTCAAAGCGTCTGACGTCTTGTAGCCTACGATCACTAATAGTTGAACAACGTAAGCGCAACAAAAATCTGTGCCGCACCCGTAAATTAGCCGTCATCCCTTCGTCGGACACGTTGCGGCTTCGATTCCACCAACTTTTGCCCTATAGCTGTCCTACCGAGGAAACTGGACAGACCGGATGTGCGGCATAGCAGGAATTTTCGATACCGATGCCCACGCGCCGCCACGGCAGGCGGACATCGAGGCGATGACGGATGCCATCCGCCATCGCGGCCCGGACGGCGAGGGCTTTCACCTGGCGCCGGGCGTCGCACTGGGGCATCGCCGGCTGGCCATCATCGACCCTGCCGGCGGCCACCAGCCGATGTATAACGAGGACAACACGGTAGCCATCGTGTTCAACGGTGAGATCTACAATTTTGAGGCGATCCGCAAGCAATTGGCCAGCCAGGGCCACGTCTTCCGCAACCGCTGCGATACTGAGGCGGTCGTCCATGCCTGGGAGGAGTGGGGCGCCGGCTGTGTAGGCCACCTGTCCGGCATGTTCGCCTTCGCGCTTTGGGACAGCCGGCAGCAGGTCCTGTTCTGCGCGCGGGACAGGCTGGGCAAGAAGCCGCTTTACTACAGCCTCTCCGGCAACCGCTTCGTGTTCGGGTCGGAGATTGCGGCGCTGGCCGCCCTGCCGAACGTGCCCCGGCAGATACGCCCACAGGCGGTGGATGACTTCTTCGCCTACGGCTACGTGCCCGAGCCATACACGGTGTTCGAAGACATCCATCGTCTGTCGGCTGCCCATACGCTGCTGCTGGATCGTAGTGGCCGTCCACCGCTGATCGAGCGTTACTGGCACCCCACCCAGCGCATCACCGCCTGCACCGAGGACGAAGCGGCCCCGCTGCTGCGCCAGAAGCTGCAGGACGCCGTCGCGTGCCGCCTCGTCTCGGACGTGCCGCTCGGCGCGTTCCTGTCGGGCGGGGTAGACAGCAGCGCCGTTGTCGCCTGCGCGGCCCCCATGCTGGACCACCCGCTCGACACGTTCACCGTCGGCTTCGAAGGTGCCGAGGACGAAACACCTTACGCGGCCCAGGTGGCCGAGCGTTACGGCACGCGCCAGCATAATGACAGGGCCGCAACGACCGACATGATCGCCGGCGCGCGTGCCCAGGCCGCGGTGTTCGGCGAACCATTTGGCGACAGCTCCTCAGTGCCGACGCTGACCGTCTGCCGCTTGGCCCGCCGGCACGCCACCGTGGCGATCAGCGGGGATGGTGGGGACGAGGTGTTCGGCGGCTACCGCCGTTATCGATGGCATCGCCTGGTGTCCGGCGTGCGGGATCACCTGCCGGCCGGACTTCGCCGTCATGCAATCGGGCGGCTGGCGGCACTGTATCCCAAGCTGGACCGCGCGCCGCGCGTCCTTCGCGCCAAGCACACCCTTACCGAGCTGAGCCTGGACACGGCCGAAGGCTACGCCCGAACGGTTACCCGCAGCCATGCTGCCCAACGCCACGCGCTCTACAGCCCGAAGCTGCGGGCGAAGCTCGCGGGCCACGACCCGTTCACACCTTTGGCGGCCGTGATGCAAGACGCGCACGAGGCGGACCCTCTGCTGCAGGCGCAAATCGCCGACCTGGCCACCTGGCTGCCCAGCGATATCCTGACCAAGGTGGACCGCGCCAGCATGGCCGCCTCGCTGGAGGTGCGGGCGCCGTTCCTGGACCACGATTTCCTCAATTGGGGCCTGTCGCTGCCGGCGGCACTGAAAATTGGCCAGGGCGGCGGCAAGCACATCCTGAAGCGCGCCCTGGAACCGCTGCTGCCGCGCGACATCCTGTATCGTTCCAAGCAAGGTTTCACGAGCGACCTGGCACCGCTGCTCCGACGCGAGGGCGCGCGTGTGCGGGTGTTGCTGCTGGGCCCCTGCATGATGGACAGCGCGCTGTTCGATCCGGCCGGGATCGCCCGCCTGCTCGACGAGCACGCATCCGGCCGCTTCGACCATGCTCAGGTCATCTGGCTGCTGCTCGCCTTCGAGGGTTTCCTGGCCACCCTGCATGCCATGCCGCCGGCTGTGGCCATGCCCGAACCGGCGACCCAGGACGCATGAGTTCTGCCGGCCGGCGGCCGATGCACATGCTGTCCGTGTTCCCCGGCTTCGGCGTAGGCGGGGCGCAGGTGCGCTTTGCCACCGTCGCCAACCGGTTGGGGGCCGCCATCCGGCATAGCATCCTCGCCTTGAATGGCGAGATCGCCTGCCGGGAGAAACTCGATCCGGCGCTGGATGTGACCTTCGTAAAATCGGGCCACTGCACCGGTCGGATGGCGCGGTCGGCGCTGCACGCATGGCATGTGCTGCGCCATGTGCGGCCCGATCTGGTGGTGACCAGCAATTGGGGCGCGATAGAGTGGGCGGTCGGCGCCAAGATGGCCGGGCTGCGCCACGTCCACACCGAAGATGGTTTCGGCCCAGAGGAGCAGTTGATACAGATACCGCGCCGCGCGCGCACCCGCCGACTGGTGCTGCGACGAAGCGAGGTGGCCCTACCCTCCTATCGCCTTCTGGCCATTGCCGCCGATGGCTGGCGGCTACCATCGCGCCGGCTGCACCACATACCCAATGGCGTCGACCTGCGACGCTTTGCCGGCGCAGCCCCTATGGCGTTGCCGCCTGGCGATGGCCCGGTGATAGGGACAGTTGCGGCATTGCGGCCGGAGAAGAACATTGGCCGCCTGCTTCAGGCGTTCGCCAGCCTGCGCGCCGGCCGGCCGGCGCGGCTGCTGATTGTGGGCGACGGACCGGAGCGGGCCGGGCTGGAAGCTAGAGCCGCCGCGCTGGGTATCGGCCCGCACACCCACTTTGCCGGCCATACCACCCAGGCCGAGCGTTGGCTGGCAGCGATGGATGTGTTCGCGCTGTCATCGGATACCGAGCAGATGCCGATCTCCCTGCTGGAGGCGATGGCCTCGGGGCTCCCGGCTGTGTGCACCGATGTGGGCGACGTGCGATTAATGCTGGCGGCGGAGAATTTAGCGCATGTGAGCGCGCTGAATGAGGCGGCGATGGCCGGGCAATTAGATGCGTTGCTCGACGCAGACCGGGCGGCGGTCGGCGAGGCGAACCGCCGCAAGGTAGCGTCCGACTACGACGAGGCTGCGATGGTTGATGCGTATGCGCGGTTGTTCGGTTTAGAAAGCAGTCTTTTTTGAAAGGAACGACCAAAGAACTTTTGTTGCGTTAGAGCCGCGACGGCCAAACAAGGGTCTTGTGCTTCTTTCTTAAAAAAAAGACGTTCTTACTTTGCCGAGGCCACATAAGCTACGATCACCTGGCCCAGCACGTCCAGCGGCAGGGCGCCCGAGAGCAGCCCGGCGTCGTGGAACGCCTTGATGTCGAATTTCCCACCCAGCGCCGTCTTGGCCTGGTCACGCAGGCGCAGCCAAGTGAGCTTGCCGATCATGTAGCTGCAGGCCTGGCCCGGCCACACGCAGTAGCGCTCCACTTCGGTCACCGCGGCGCTGCGCTTGTCGCCCAGCGAGTCGACGTAATAGTCGACCGCGTGCTCCCGGCTCCAGCCCTGGGCATGCAGCCCCGAATCGATCACCAGGCGCACCGCGCGGAATAGCGAGGCTTGCAGTTGGCCGATATGGCCGAGCGGGTCGCCGTCGTACATCCCCATCTCGACGGCGAGCTGCTCGGCATACAGCGCCCAGCCTTCCGAGTAGCCGGAGAAGCCGGCCACCTTGCGGATCAGCGGCAGGCCAGGCGTCTCCTGCGCCAGCGAGATCTGCAGATGGTGGCCGGGGATCGCCTCGTGAAAGGTCAGCGTCGGCAGGGTCCAGCGTGGCCATTCGGCCGTGTCGCGCAGGTTGATGTAGTAGGCGCCGGGCCGCGTGCCATCCAGCGAGCCGCGCTGGTAGTAGCCGCCGGGCGCGCCCGCCTCGATCGCCTTGGGCACGCGCCTGATCTGCACCGTCACCTTCGGCAACGTGTCGAACCGCTCCGGCAGCTTGGCCTGCATGGCGGCCACCCGCTTGTTCAGGTCGGCCAGCAGCGTTTCCTTGGCCTCGTCGGTATCGTCGTACAAATACTGTTTGTCGGCCGCCAAGGCTGCCAGGCGCTGGCCGACGCTGCCATCCATGGAACCTTGCGCACGCAGGGCCGTGTCGATCTCGGCCGACAGGCTGGCCACCAGGTCGAGGCCGGTCTGGTGTATCTGCGCCGGCGACAACGACGCCGTGGTGTAGGTCTTCAGGCCCAGCCGGTAGAAATCGGCGCCAAGCGGCAGCCGGGCCACGCCGGCCTCGTGCACCGCGTGGCCGCGAGCCGACCGCAGCGCGTCCGCCTGGCGCTGCAGCGCGGGCAGCACCTGTCCGGTGTAAAGCGCGGCGGCACGCGTGGCGTAGCTGCCGTCCAGCTTGCGGGCCGCCGCCCGCTTGGCCAGCGAAGTAACCAGGGTTGCGTGCTCGGCGGGCGTGGCCAGGAAGGAACCCATCTGCACCAGCGTCGTATTGAGGATGAAGTCGGGCGGGACCACGCCGGCGGCCGCGTCGTGGCGGAACACCTCCATTTCCTGGTCCATCAGCCGGGCCGCCGCGGTCAAGCGCGCCAGGTAGGCCTCGGCGTCGGCGGCCGTCTCGATCTTGTGCTGGGTGTCGAGGAAGTCGGGGACTGATTGATAGGCGCCGGTGAGTTGGCTGAGCACGTAGGGCGAGCGGGCGCTGCCGGTGCCGTAGCCGAACAGCCGCCCGGCCTCGTCATCCACCTGCAGGGTGAACAGCACCGTGTCGTAGCTGGCCGCGTCCAGCCCGTGCAGGCCGGCACGATCGATAGCGCGCAGCCGGCCCAGCCGTCCGGCGGTGTCGCGCTTGTCCTGGGCGATGGCGGCCAGCGAGGCTTCGTGCAACTGGCTGCGCAGCGGGGCGAGCGCGCCCACATCCAGCCCCAGGCTGGTGGCACGCTCGGGCACGCGGCGCAGCATCTCGTCGGCGAACTGGGCGAACAACGCGTTCAGCGGCGTTTGCGGCGCAGGTTCGGCCCGCGCCCGCCGGGCGCGCAGCAGGATCGCCAGCGCGGGTGCGCAGGCGGCCGAGAGGGTCAAGTCGCGGCGGGTGATCATGGGAAAGGCTCCTGGCGGTGTTACGTCGGATCGGGCCGGCGTCTTTCGGCCGGGCCGCACTGCCTGCTACAGTGCAGCACGTCCCGCCTGCCTCGCCCACCCTTCAAAAGGCCCAATCCCATGGCGCTTACTCGTCAGGTCATCACCGCCCTGAACCAGGACGGGACCGACATGCTCGGCACCCGCAACGTGGCGATCAAGATCGTCGACGACAGCATCGTTTCTGGCTCCCTGCTGACGGTCGAGTCCAACCATTTCTGCATCCTGAAGTCCCGTGGCGCGGTGCTGCAGGTTTACGACACCGGGCAGTACGCGCTGACCACGCCCGACAAGCCGCTGATCGGCTCGGTGGTGCAGGGGTTTTTCGGCGGTGCCAGCCCCTGGGTGTACGAGGTCATCTACGTGAACCGCAGCAAGCTGCTGGTGCGCAGCACGGGCATCGCCACCAGCGCCGAGATGGCCGAAGTGTCCTACGTGGCCGACTACTACATCCACGTGGACACCAAGGAGGCGGCCCTCGACCTGATAACCCACCTGCCGTTCACCGGCCGGGTGATCGACACCAAGGAGATCGCCGACTACGCCGGCCCAGCGATCGAGCAGGCGATCAACCAGGTGATTCAGGTGACCCGCCTGGAACACATCAACGAGCACATCGCCGAGCTGCGCGAGGGGGTGAAGGCGCACCTGACGGATTTCCTCAAGGTGTTCGGCATCCTGCTGAACGACCTGAAAATACTGATCCTGCCCAAGGACGAGCGCATGCGCGAGCTTATCTCGCTGCAGGCAATCGGCCTGTCGCCGATCGAGGCTGTGCGTTACTACCTGGCCTTGCGAATGGCCGAGCGTGGGCTGGTCTCGGCGCCCAACGCCGCCGTGGGCCAGCCATTCCAGGTGGGCGGACCGCAGACGGGCACATACCCGAGCCAGGATGTAGGGCTGGACAAGCCCTGACCGTGGCCGCGCCTAAACTCTACGACGCAAGCACGGCGGCGCAGATCGCCGTGAACTTGTTCCATGGGTGGGGCTATAACTTCTATCGACGCGAAAACCAGCTGCGTGCCGACGACCTGATGGTGCGCTCGCAGGTTTCCGCCATGTTGGCTGCCAGCCGGGCCAGCGTGGCCGCGGCGGAGCAGACCTACCGTCAGGATCGTCTGCCGCCGCCATCCCGTGCAAAACCATTGCCCGACCCAGAGGCTGTGCGGTCGGCTCAAATGCTCGAAGGCATCGGCCGTGCGCTCGGGGCGCTCGAGGGTCAGATACGTGCGTTGCCGGCGCCCGAAAACGACCGCATGTCGCAGCGCTTTCGGCGCGAGGCAGAGACGCTGTCGCGCCTGTTGGAAGCCGACCAAGCGATGGTCGGTCACGCCGAGTTTCTCCGCAACCTGCTGACCTCGGTCAACGCATCGTGGATACTGGAGAACGCAGCCGCGTTGCGGCAGCAGATCGGCGCTATCGAGGTCGCGCTGCAAAGCCGACGGGACAGCTTGGCATTTTGACGAGGTGCGCGCACCGGGATTGCACAGCGCAATTATCGGCGTGCCGTGCACGGGCGGGTGGCGCCGTTGCGTGACGTGGTGATATTTCGGCAAAACCTGTTTCGCGTCTCCGAACCGTTCATCACCGAGCAGGCTGGCCGTTTGCGTCGCTACAGGCCCGTGTACCTGGGACGGCTGCGTTTTGGGCGCGCGCCCGATCAAGCGCGATCCCTGGCGCTGGAAGACCAGGGCCGATTGCGGTCCTGGCCCGGGATCGCCTGGCAGGTTCTGGCCCGCAGCCCCTCGGCCTACAAGCGTTTGCTTGGCGACACGAGGCCGTCGCTGATCCACGCGCATTTCGGCATAGACGGGGTGTATGCCCTGCCGTTAGCGAGACGGCTGGGTGTTCCGCTGATCACCACCTTTCATGGTTTTGACGCGACATTGTCCACGGCCGCCCTGCTGACGTCGCCTGCGTGGGCGAACTATCCTCTGTTTCGTGGTCAATTGGCACGGCGCGGCAGCCTGTTTCTATGTGTGTCGTCGTATATACAACAGCGCGTTCTGGCGATGGGATTTCCTGCCGACCGCACGCATGTTCACTACACGGGCGTCGATTGCCAGGCGATACAACCCCGCGCCCCGGAGGAGGAGACGGAGACGATCCTGCACGTGGCACGTCTGGTCGAAATGAAGGGCACCCGCTATCTGCTACGCGCATTCGCGACGCTGATGCCGCTTCACCCCGGCGCGACCCTGGTCATCATTGGCGACGGTGAACTCAGCCGCCCCTTGCATACGCTGGCCCGATCGCTTGGCCTGGGCGACCGCGTGCGATTCCTGGGCGCGTTGCCGCACGCCAAAGCGCTGGCTTGGATGCGCAAGGCAGCCATGCTCGTATTGCCAAGTGTCCTTACCAATACTGGTCGGGTTGAAGGCTTGGGCATGGTATTGCTCGAAGCCGCAGCAACCGGCGTCCCCGTCGTAGCGACGAGTGTCGGCGGCATAGCAGAGGGTGTGCAGGACGGCCAGACGGGGTATCTAGTCCCTGAACGAGACAGTCTGGCACTCTGCAGGCGCATGAGCGAGCTGCTGACCCAGTCGACCGAGCGGCGGCGCATGGGTTGTCGGGCCCGGTCGTTCGTGGAAGCCAAGTACGACATACGCCGGCAATCTGAGCGCCTAGAGGACCTCTACGACTCTGTGCTCCCGACTAGGAATTTCGATGAACGATAACGTGGTTTCTCGACGGTTTGCCAGCCTGGCTACCGGCGCGCGCTTCTTGGGCCGCGTGGTGGGTTCGCGCTACAACCCATTACTGGCACAGGTTGTCGTCACGCGACGCTGCAACCTGGCATGCGGCTATTGCAACGAGTACGATGATTTCTCGGCCCCGGTACCGAAGGGGACTCTGCTCGCCTGGATAGACCACCTTGCAGCCCTGAAGACGGCGGCGATTACGTTCACCGGGGGTGAGCCGCTTCTCAATCCCGAGCTCGACAGCGTGATCGCTGCAGCACGCAAGCACGGGATGATCGTTACCACGATCAGCAACGGCTTCCGTCTGACCCAGGACTGGATAGAGCGGCTGAACGCCGCCGGTCTTCAAGGCATGCAGATCAGCATCGACAACCTCAAGCCCGACGAGGTCTCGATGAAGAGCCTTCACTCGGTCGAGGGCAAGCTGGCGCTTCTTGCCAAACACGCCCGCTTCAAGGTGAACGTGAATTCCGTACTGGGCGTGACGACAGAGCGCACACAGGATGTGGTAATGGTCGCAGAGACCGCGTCGAAATACGGTTTTCAGCACTCTGTAGGCGTGCTGCACGACCACACGGGAATGCTCAAGCCGCTTAGCCCCGATCAGATGCAGGCGTATCGCCGAGTTACGAAAATCTCGCCGTCTATCGTGCACGCCCTGAACTACTGGCTGTTCCAGCGTAACCTGATGCATGGGCGCATGAACGACTGGAAGTGCCGTGCCGGGGCGCGTTATTTGTATGTCGCCGAAGACGGCAAGGTCCATTGGTGCTCCCAGCAGCGCGGCTACCCGGGGGTTGCACTGCTTGATTACACGCGTGAGGACCTGAAACGCGAGTTCGATACGGAAAAGCCGTGTAGTCCCACCTGCACGTTGAGCTGCGTGCACCAGATGAGCATGTTTGATCGCTTTCGCGGCGCACAGAAGCCAACGGTGTCGCAAGCGGCCTGATCAGGGGCGCTCGGTCGATGCGCTTGGTTGACCGCTTAGTGTGAGAAAGAGGCCGATATAGGTCACGATCAGGGTAAAACAGACAATCCCGACCTGCAGGTTGGCATGACTGGTTCCGATCAAGTGCCGACCTGCTTCGGCCGCTGCAGCCATCATCGCGGCTGCCGCGAGCGGAACTACCAAGGCCCGCGCCAGACGCCCTGGCCGCATGGCCCAGTTGCGCCTGAGATACAGAATGCCCCAAGCAAGTAGCGGCACGTAGGTCACCAACCAAACAGAGGCGACAGCGACGATTCCTGTCGTTGCGGGGAAAGTGAAGCCCACACAAACGATCCCGACAGTCAGCAGAAGAAAAGTCGCGGCCGACAGCCGCGCTGCCACACCGGGCTGGCCCGAAACCAGCATCACCGTAGGCAAGAGCTGACCGAGAACGCGCAGGGTTGCGGTGACGGCCAGCACCTGCAGGGGCAGGGCGGCTGCGGCATAGGATGCGCCCTTGTCATCGTGCAACAGCCTAGTGAGCTGGTCGGCTATGAGGATAAGGGCGAGCATGAGCGGCGCCGTCATCGCCAGAGTCCTGCGCACGGCCCATATCAGGATTGTGGATAGCTCGCCGCCGATAGCGGCAACACGTGCGAGAACCGGCAATACTGTGCGATTCACCAGCGTAGCCACGGCCATGGCAGGTTCCATGGCCACATCGAACGCAATACGGTAGATCGCCAGGGCAGACGGCCCGTAAAACCACCCCACGAGCAGAAAATCGACGTTCTTGAACGTCTGCTCGATAACGTTTGCCGCGGCGGCTCGTATCCCGAAAGCCATCAGAGGGATAATGCAAGCTGGCCTACAACGGAGTTTTGGCCGGAAGGGGCGCGCCAGCGTCGCCCCGATCAGGATGTAAAATCCGCTTGCTGCGTAACCCACCACAAGCGCCCACGCGCCAGCGCCCAGGGCGGCAAGGGATAGACGCGTGACTGCGGCCGCCAGAGTTGCGCCGAAATTGACGGCTGCAATCCGCTCGTATTGCAAATCGCGGTTTAACAGGGCGAGCGGTATGAGCGCCGCGCCAACACAAAGCTGCTTGACTACAACGGCAAGGAAGTAAGAGGCCTTCGCATCCGGTCCGTAGAATAACTGAGCCAGCGGTGCCGCGAGCAAGGTGACGCCGCCAACGACGACGGCTGCGCACATCACGTACCAGAACAATGTGTCGAGTTGCGTTTGGGTGACGGAGCGTGCCTGCAACAAGGCCTCGCTGGTACCCAAGCCGTTGAAAGCCTCGACAATCATGCCGATCGCAACCACGACCGATGCGATGCCGACCTGCTGCTTTGTAAGGAACAGTAAAACAACAAAGATGGTCGAGACGTCGACAATCTTGGCGAGAACCATTGCGCCGCCAAGCCAGTTGAAGCCCTTGCCAAGACGCCCCTGATGATCACCCACGGGGCTACACCCGTGATCTCACGTCGCGCGCCGGTAAGAACGGCAGACCTGTTGTCATTGCCTAGCTGGAAGCAACAGGCCTGTAGGCATCAGGAGGCAGCACCCAGGACCGCCGGCGCGCCAAGTGCCAGAACCAAAGCCAGGACTCATGCCGCCACGTGCGACGCTGCGTAACGCTCCAGCTTCCACGATCGGAAGGTTTGGCCAGTAGCCGGCTTTCGAGGATCTGCATAATCCTGCGCACGCGTGCCTCCCAGGTCAGGCCCTGGCTTTCTGTCAAGGCCGTCTCAGCAAGGCGCTTGGCTAAATCGATGTCGTTCAGAAGGCTCTCAAGACCGGCGATGAGCGCACCGATTTGATCTGGAGCGCACAGAAACGCATTCTCGTTATGCCGCAGCACCTCCGCCACGTCTGGCGTATCGCCGGCCAGGATCGGCCGACCAGAGGCCATGTAGAGAAAGAGCTTAAGGGGCAGCACCGTGGACCCGAACTGAGCAAGCGGCTTGGAGGATGGCGGAATCAGGAGGATGTCTGCCGCGAAGACGTAGGGCGCGAGCGTATCCATTGACTGCCAGTGTACGATCTTGATATTTCCGGTATCACCTGAGGACGTCTCGATCGGGCCCATACCCTGCGATCCGACGAGGATGAATAGCAACTCCGGCAGCCTTTTCGCGGCTGCGATAACGAGGTCAAGTCCCTTCTTGTGGTTGAGTCGGCCGGTATAGACGACCGCCTTCCGGCCTTCGTCTACGCCGATCAATCGCTTTGCTGCCTCTCTGCTCAACGGGCGGCTTAACCGGCCGGGTTCGAAGCCGTTTCGGACGCACCGCAATTTGCTGACCGGCACACCCAGACGCAAATATTTCTCTAGGGTGTAGGCCGAATGGCAGATGTTTACGACAAGCCTCTTGTTCGAGAACAGCCGGTAGAGCCAGAACTGCAATGGTGGTATTTGGTCGGGCCACGGACGATAATGATCAAAGACCACACGTTGCCCAAAAGCCATGGCGATCCACGCCACCCAAAGATTGCGCGTGTAGATGAGGTCGGCTTGCCGGAACTCCCTTCGGAACACCAAAGTCAATCCGCAACAGAAATGCCGGATTGCGGCAGGCCCGTTTGGCGCCTGTGCTCGGATCACCGCCATACCTGCCAGGCGTCCAACCGATTCCACGCATGCGCTCCTGGGTAGCGGCACATGCAGCCAAGACCCGGGCGCCACAAGGCCCAGGTAACGGGCGGTGGTCACGAAAACCTCTGCATCGGCTTCGTCGCTCGGCAAAGCGTTCTCGAAGGTGAACAGTATTTTCATCAGAGCAGGCGCTGTGTAGAAGGGCAGCATTTGCCCGTCAACGCCGGGCGGATCAACGGTTGGGTGTCTGAGGGGCCGGGTGCATCGCCAACATCTAGCCTAGGCTGCCCGCGGTGAACAGGTCGTCCAGGGACTGTTCGGTGGGTGGTGCAGACCCCTCGCATTTGCTAGGTGGGCACCTCGAACACAGGCCAGGTGCGGGCTGCCTCATTCCCCTGCGCCGGGCGGAGATGGCGGCGAACAACGAAAGCGATCAACGACCACCATGCAAGCAGGACTACCGCAGGGCGAACTGCGCACACATACCGTGTTTCACGCAACGCCGGACTCGCGCGCCGATGGCAAACCAAGGGTAACCCAACGTGCCTTTGACACGCTGCTGGTGACCGCATTTTTTCTGCTCGCCTTTCAGCTTTTAGGGCCAGTGCTGACGATCCCGTTGCATATACCGGTAAACTACAACGAAGGCTGGAACGCAACGTTCGACACGCGCGCTGTAGTCTCCGGCCACGGGCCGCTCTATCCTCCCCCGGGTAGCTTTATCTTCAACAACTACCCGCCACTCGGCTTCTGGCTGGTGGGTGCGTTTGGCCATTATGTGTTCGGCGACATGATCGTGGCGGGCCGCGTCGTGGCGCTCCTGTCGCTGCTCGCCTCGGCGGCGATGGTTGGGGCGTGCGTGCGCATCCTGGGAGGCGGTGCGCGTGCGGCCTTGGCTTCGGCACTGCTGCTGCTTCTGTTCATGAACAGCTATTTCAAGATGTACGTTGCTGTGGACGATCCACAATGGCTGGCCCACACGTTCATGTTGGGTGGGCTGGTGGTGCTGCTTGGCAGCGGCGGCGTGCGTACTCTTGTCCGGCATCAGCCCGGCGTAAGCCGGCTCGTGCTGGCCGCAGTGCTAACGGTAGCGGGCGGCTTCATCAAACATAATTTGATCGCTTTGCCGATTTCCATAACCCTGTGGCTGCTCTGGCTTGATCGCAAGGCCGCGTTCATCTGGATAGCGACAGTCCTCGCAACCCTCAGTGTTGGCGTTGCCGCCGTTGCAGTCCTGTACGGACATGACGCTTTCGCCGACATCCTACATCACCGGCGCGTTTTCAGGGTCGGCTTGGCCAAACACGCCTTCACCGCACTGGCGCCGCTTTTGCCCTTGGGGGCTGTTGTAGCCACATATTTGTGGCGAGCGTGGCGGCACGCCCAAGCCGAGCGGCGAGCAGGACTGCTGTTCGTTTTACTGTTTGCCAGTGTGGCCGTGCCCACCGGTATCATACAGCGCATGGGCGAGGGTGTGTACTACAACGCACATTTCGAAACGCTGATAGCCGTCTGCCTCGGCTTTGGACTGGCGCTTTCAGAGGTAACCGCAAAATCGGTAAAGTGGAAAGATGTTACAGTCGGGCCAGTCGCGTTGACCGTGTTTGTGGCCCTGCCTCTGATTTGCGCCTGGCCCTGGCACATACCCCGCGCTTGGGGCGACATCGCTGGACGCCAGGCCCAAGCGGCGGCGTGGCAGCCTGTGATCGACCAGATAGCGGCAACTCATGGCCCAGTCGGATGCGTGATGATTTCGCTCTGCTGGTGGGCCGGCAAGCCTTCGGAAATCGACATGTTCAACCTGACCGAAAACGTCGTCGTCGGTGGACCTATGGCAGCCCTGCAAGCAGCTGTGTTGCAGCGGCGTTTTGCAATGCTGCAGGATTCCTCGAAATCCTTCATCCACGCCGACGCGATCCGGCGGTTGGGGTATGATCCGGTCATGACGCTTTTCGCCAAGGCCTATGGCCCTGTTGCCTACGGGCCTGAAAACTCCGTCCTGCTCGCGCCGAAGTAGGGTGCCAGCCGTCGATTACGTCGCTTGCAGTGTCCAACAGCGCTCTCAGTAGCGCAGGCGGATACGGATCGGATTGTCCCCGGGCCGGACCACCAAACGGGCAGCATCGAAAGCTGGGGGGCCGAACAGGGTCGGCGCATCATTCGAGAAGCCGTAGCCCTCGGCCGGCAGACCGAGAAAGTTTTTGTCGAAATGATGGTTGTCGTTTTCATCGTGATATACAGCGACGGCGTAGATGCCCGGTGCCCCGACCTTGAAGCAGGCCTCGGTGCTCGGGCCGCTCAGCATGACCCTGGTCAGCGAAATCGCGCCATGCGGCTTCAGGAATCGGCTCGCATCGCCTCCATACAGCGTATAAGTGATGTTACCGGCCACCCGCCGCGCGCCAGAGACAATGATTCGCAGTTTTGGCCCGCCATCCCCCGAGTTTCGGTCTGAACAGGGCGCGGCAGTCTGCTCGGCGGCACGGCACGCTATCGGCCCAAGCAGCAGCAACGGGACGAAAGCAACGTGGTAAATTTGCCTGGAACGCCGCTTCACTCGGATGGCCCATGTCGTTGGCAGAGCAATACTGCAGCATGGCCAGTTCGGTCTATGCCGGCGAGCAGCCTTGGTTTTGATCTGATGGCCATACCAGCGAAGCTCCATTTCTGTTGGATCGGACCCGGCCTGCCGTGGGCCTATGTCTTCGGTATTTTATCGGCTGTCGAGCGCAGCGGCATCGCGGATGTCGTCCTCCATCACACCGACACACTCGAAGACGGCGAGACGCTGCGACTGCTGCACTCGGTTCGGGGCGTCAGTCTGCAAAAAATCGATCCTAGGGCCTACCTGCTACAAGCGGGGCGGGCGATCGGGCTGGCCGATCAACTCGATCAGTTGTACACCGCGCTCGAACGCGTCGTCATGCGGGCAGACCTGTTGCGGGCCGCCATCCTCTACATGGAGGGCGGCGTGTACCTCGATCTTGACACCGTGACGGTAGCCTCGCTTACCCCCTTGCTGGCGACAGAGGTGTTTGTCGGCTCCGAGTTCATCGTGTGGCCGCATCACGTTCGTCAGTCCCGCTCGCCCTTTCTTTGGGCTCGGCATCTGATGCTGGATGTGATCAGGAAGCTATGCCGTCGAGCGCCGCGTGGCTGGCAGATGTTCAGGCTGTTGGAAAATTTGTATGTTCGGCAGGTCAACAATGCTGTAATGGGTGCTGCGGCCCATAGCGCATTCTTCTCAGACTACTTGCATGCTATGGCCGCATTGACGATCGGCCAACGGGCGAACCGCACAGCTCTCGGCCCGGGCTTGCTGCAGAAGATTGCCGACGAACATTGCGGACGCCCCATCGAGCTGCACAAGCCGAACGTGTTTTCTCCGCTGCCGCCGGAGGTGTCCCAACATTGGTTTCGCGTCACCCGCGCGCCGGGTTTGTCTGCTGTTCTGCTTCCTGAGACGCGGGTTGTGCATTGGTATGCATCCGTCCGCACAACGCATCTCGTTGAACAGATAAACCCGGCATACATCCTTGAAAACCGCCACCACCAGCTATACAGCGCACTGGTATACGACTGCGTCGGCAACTCGATCGGCTTTGAATCGGTTTGTTGTCCAGATCGCCCTCGATAAGGTGTACCGCAAGCGGGATGGCTGGCGCGCACCCGTCGGCAGAGTGGCCTATGGCACCAAGGAGTGTGGATTGTGAAATGCCTCATCGTAGCAGCCGGGCAAGGTGTAAGGCTGCGCGACAGGGTCGAAATAAAGCCGCTGGTTCCACTCAAGGGAAAGCCGTTGATCGAACATGTCATCGACCGGGCCCGACTTGCCGGGATCGAGGACTTTCTCGTGGTGAGTGGCTTCAGGGGAGACGACCTTCGACGTAGTTTGGATGCATTTTCTGCGCGCGCGAAGGTCCACATTGGACATGTCGTCAACGACGAGTGGCACAGAGCCAACGGCGTGTCGCTGATGAAGGCTCGCCCCCATCTCACCGAGCCATTCCTGCTGACCATGTGCGACCATCTGGTCGATCCCCAAATACTGCGGACACTCCTGACGGCTCGGCACCTACCGGGCAGTGTGACACTGGCCGTAGATTTCGACTTGGCCAACCCGCTCATCGACCCAGAGGACGTCACGCGAGTCCAGTCTACGTCCGGCCAAATCGAACGTATCGGTAAGCTGATCGAAAGCTACAATTGCTATGACACAGGGGTCTTCTTGTGTACGCCGGCTGTCTTCGACGCTCTTGCGGAAAGTCAAACCGTGGGGGACGACAGCATATCGGGCGCTGTCAACGTCATGGCGAAAGCCCGGCAGGCTTACACGTCCGACATACAAGGCAAGCTCTGGATCGACGTCGATGATGCTGTTGCTTTCGGCCGCGCCGAAAGCCTGCTAGAATCAGGGCGCTTATGAAAACTCAGATACACCGGCACAACCGCCGTTCCGCCCCAGCCACGGCCGATGAAAGCGCATTGCTATGAGGCATATCGAGACGGTCCGTCGAACGATCGAAATCGAAGAGACGACGAACCGCATCATCATCCATCCAATCGCCAGCCGGCTCACGCTATTACTTGCGAAGCTACGGGTTCCGCCCAACGCCGTTTCCATAGCGGGCATGACCTGCGGATTGCTGGCAGGCGTTGCGTATTCCCACTACCGCGCGTTCGGCTTCGCGATCATCGGCTTTGCCTTGATGATCTGCTGGCATGTGCTTGATGGCGCCGATGGGCAGCTTGCGCGGTTGACGCAGAGGCAGTCCCAATCCGGGAAAGTCTTGGACGGGATATGCGATTACGTCACCTTTGCGGCCGTCTATACTGGTTTGGCGGTGGCCATCAACCAGGACCATGGCAGCTGGGTATGGGGCTTGGTGGCGCTCTCAGGCGTGTGCCACGCTCTCCAGGCTGCAGCGTACGAGGCGCAGCGGCAGGACTATGACGTCTGGGGCTTAGGTAAGGACGGGGCGAGCATCCCGGACCCTGCCACTTCAGCACGGCCTGCCAGCATTCACCGTGCTGGCGAAGTCCTTCACAGAACTTATGCCAGGCTTCAACTGTTGGCGACAGGTCTCGACGGTCAATCACGACGCCGTCTCGCGGCCACCATGACAGAATCGCCGGATCGAACGGAACCCGCTCGCCGCTGGTACCGCCAAGTGTTCGCGCCGTCAGTACGACGATGGTCACTCATGTCGGCCAACTACCGAACAATCGCCATATTCCTATTTTCGGCCGCCAGCACGCCGATCTACTACTTTGTATTCGAAATCGTTGGCCTCAGCGCGTTGCTGATCGCGTTGCTGCTCAGCCAGCAAGGTCGCTACACACTGTTTTTCAACGGATTAGCCGATCTGGACCGGACGGCGGCTATGGCTGAGCAGGCCGTAGCAGGTGGATTGCACACAGCAAGACAGCCAACGGCGGCGTAAGTGCTGTTAAAGCGGGGTTGAGATTGAGCAGCAGGCCCAAGTGGCCCAGGATCTGTTGAACAAGCGAAAATACGATGCCGAAGCCGACCCCCAAAGTCAGGCTGCGCGCCATATTCTGCAACCGCACTGCTCCGAACAGAAATGGCGTTACAATCAGGATCATGGCGATGATGGACACCGGTATGCTGACCTTCGCCCAAAAGGCCTCCTGGTAGCGGGTCGCGCTCTCATGAAGCCGTTCCAGGGTCTGGATGTGGGCGTAGAGGGCCACCGGCGGGATGCTGTCAATGGGTAGGTTCAGGAAGCGTAACTGCTGAGGAGAAAGAAACGAGTGCCAGGAAAGGCTCATTAGGCGATCAGTCCGCAGGATCGATTGCTCGACATGCTTCCTCGACACGCCGCTCAACAACCATGTGCCGTCTCGTCCAATCACGGCCTTGTCCGCGTGAATGAGGCTTGCCAGACTGTTGTCATCTTTGAACGCGTAAATGTCGATGCCAACCGGCACGTCGCCGGATTCGAAACGGCGCACGTTCAGGTACTGCCTCCCACTCTGGGCCCATAGACTATCGTCGCCATGGTAGCTTTCCGAAAAATGCAGCGCTGCACTACGCTCCGCATGGGCCATCTGTTGGGCCGGCGGAATGACAAACTGTGCCAACAGGAACAGCATGACGATGACGGGAACTGTCGTAACCAATACGGACCGTATGATCCGGCCCTGCGATATGCCAAGGCTCAGCATCGCCGTCAGCTCCGAGTTTCTGGCAAGTGCACCCAGGCCAAGCAGCGAACCCAGCAGCATCGAGATAGGATTCACCTGCAAAAATCGTGAGGGTACAGTCAGTATGACGTAGAGCAGCGCGTTGCTGACGTGATACTGGCCCTGCCCGACGGAGGCGAGCTGCTCGACGAACTCCAAAAGGCTGAAAAGCCCGGTCAGCGAAGCCGCGGTGACCGTAAAGGCCCGGAATGTCGTCAGCGCCACGTATCGGCTGACGCGGGCTGCGGAAAGCGGCCGGCGCATTGCCAGCAGGTTGGCCCGATCCTCAAATGGCGTGTTACGCACGTTCGCGTCTGAGACCAAAATCAATTGTCGGCAGGTAAATGGCTGTCAGCAAAACAAGCGTGAGAAGCGCCGGTACCCACCAGATACCCGGAACCTTCGATATGGCCCCGTGCTGCACCCACGTTCGCGCCGACGTGAACAGCAAGTAGTAGCCAAAATATGTCAATATGGCGACAGCAAGCCGAGAGTACCTGTCTTCCCGCGGTCTCCTGCGCGCCAGTGGAACACCCAACATGCCGAGAAGCAGGGTGGATAACGGGGTAGATAGCCGCCACTGAAATTCGGCTATGTCTTCCGTTGACCGAGATCGGGCAATTTGCGCGCTGCTCGCCGCCACTGCGCTGTAGGTCGGCGGCTCGATGCTCCTGCTGTCTGGGTTGACTACGATCCCTTGTGCCTGCAGCACCTCGTCACCCAGCCCGTTCGAACGCTCGATTTCGTAGAGGTAGGCATCGCTCAGATAGAGTTCCGAGCCGGTATCCGCGGCCGGGTTCGGCGCGGCGTACGCCAGCTTCGCGGAGATTACCTCGGTCCGGTCGCTATGCCGCAGCTTGACGAAAATGTTGCGGGCAGGGCTGCCCGCCCCTTCACGATGGGCAATGAAGATCACTCTGGCTCCGTTCTGGTCCACGTAGAAGGAGCCGGCTTGCATGGCGTCTACATCGAGCAAGCTGCCGGCACGCGCGGATAGCAAATGCAGTCGCTGATAGGCCCAAGGGCGAACAAAAAGGGAAAGACAACCCACCACCAACGCAAGACACGCGGCCAAGCTGAACACCGTACGCATGATTGTGCCAGGTGTGATCGACAGCGCGAACATGGCGGTGAACTCGGAGTCGCCATAAAGCCGCGCAAAGGAAATCAAGACCGCGACGTAAAGCGAGGCCGGTATCAAAACCTCAAGCGCTATCATCACCTTCAGCCCGGTCAGAGCCGCAACAGCGCCCGCGGGCAGCAACCCGTTGACCGCGTCCGAGAGGAAACTGTTCACGCTGTAGCTGGCGAACAAGGCGACCAGAACGCTGAATACGACCGCAAGCGGCTTGAGGATTTGCACAAGCAGATAGCGGCTGATGATCAAGGCCGGACGCCATTCAATCGCAGAGCGGACGACGGCCTACTCACAACCTGCAACATACCTCGAACATGACCGGCGTCTTAAGCCTGCTTGAATGACTGCATCAACCCCGCCTACCGTTCATTCACCCACCTCGCAAGCGCACCCGACCCGGGCGCGTCGGCTACCTGGACAGCGAGTAGCGGCTAAGACAGCAGTCGTGGTGGGCCGTCCGGCCCGTCGAACGCGATGCCTGCGTGCGGCGGCTCTAGCCACGACCGGCGCCAGCCCAGTGGCACCTCGGGCAGCGCGCGCTCACCATCCCGTATTTCTCACGACAGAGGTCAACTCTGTTTGGCCTTGTGGACGATGCAGAGTGGTGACGCCCAAGGCACGCCTCGCCGCACGATCGTGCGGGATGGGCACGAAGCGAACGCACGATCGCTAGCCGTCTTTCCAGCCAAACTCGGGAGTGTTGCGGGCAGCACCTCCGTCTCGGGCGTCAAACCTTCCTAAGCGCCCGAGCCCTACCCGATTTCCCCCGCCCCTTGACGGTGGGCACATTCATCAGACTACATATCTCAAACAGGAAAGCGTGGAAGGGTCATCGGCTCCGGGTCAGAGGCGGCCTAAGCTCCCTGGTCCGCACCGTTCACCTGCTATGTCCAGTTGAAACAGCCGGCAGGGCCAATCTGTGCGCACGACGATCTTGACGCGGCTTTTATGCGCAGCCTCGGGCTGCTCTATGTCGGCCGCCTTGGCCGGACAGGCGGTGCCGAAGGCCTCGTTCACGCAGCTCCAGGCGCAGACCGGGGCGCAGGTCTATGCCTCGCATTGCGCCGCATGTCATGGCGCCGCGCTGGCCAATGGCGCCGCGCCGGCGCTGGTGGGCCCGCATTTCCAGGCAGGTTGGGCGGGGCCGCGCCGATCGCTGAAGGATCTGTTCAGCTACATTGCCCAAAACATGCCATTGGGCGCAGCAGGCTCCCTGCCCAGCCAGGATTACGTCGACGTTGTAGCTTTCCTGCTGAAGGCCAACGGCCAGGCAGCCGGGCCACAGGCGTTGACAGCGGACGATGCGGCGCTGAGCCGGGTAGTAATGGCCGCGTCCGCCCCTGCCATGGCTGCGGCCGCCTTGCGGCTACCTGGCGCGGCGTTCGTGGCCGCCACCCCGGGCACCACAGCGGCCACGGACGCGGGCCCCAGCCCGGCGGAGCTGCTGGGCGCGGCCGCGAACGGCCAGGATTGGCTGGTATCCAACCGGGACTACACCGGGCAGCGCTACTCGCCGCTCCGGCAAATCGACAGCGGGAACGTGGCCCGTCTGCATGAGGTGTGCAGCTTCACCCCAAACTACGCGGCCAAGTTCCAGACCTTCCCGGTGGTCCATGACGGAACGATGTACTTCACCTCGGCGCTGTCCACCCTAGCCATCGATGCTGCGACCTGCGTCCAGCGCTGGCGACACGACTGGGCCACGAAGCTTCCCGGCGTGGAAACTGCGGCGAACCGAGGTGTCGCCATTGCGGACGGGCGGGTGCTGCGCGGCACGGCGGATGGCTATCTGCTGGCGCTAAACGCCAGTGACGGCCGGCTGCTTTGGGCGCGCCGCGTGTCCAACCCGCTCGGCGGCGAGCTGATCACCATGCCGCCGCTGATCTATGGCGACCTGGTGTTCGTAGCACCGGCCGTCAGCGAGTTCGGCATCCAGGGCTGGATCGGCGCCTTCCGCGTGTCGGACGGGGCGCCGGTGTGGCGCTTCAACATCGTGCCCAAGCCCGGCGAGCCGGGGGCCGAGACGTGGAACCAGCACCCCACGGTGCCGGTCGGCGGCGGTTCGGTATGGACACCGCTCGCCTTCGATGCGACGCACGAGCTGCTCTACGTGCCGACCGCAAACCCCGCGCCGGATTTTGCGGCCGCCTTGCGCGGTGGCGACAACCTGTACACCAACTCGGTGCTGGTTTTGCACGCGCGCACCGGGAAGCTCGCCTGGTACAGGCAGGTCGCACCGCACGATGCACATGACTGGGACGTAACGCAGGTCAGCCCGCTCTACCACGCGACGGTGGATGGGGTGGCGCGCGACCTGGTGACCGAGGCGGGCAAGGACGGCATGCTGCGGGTGTTCGACAGGGACAGCCACAAGCAGCTGTTCCAGGCGGCGCTGACGACGATCAGCAACGCCGATCTGCCGGTGACCGAGGCGGGCGTGGATGTATGTCCCGGAGCGCTGGGCGGCCTGCAGTGGAACGGTGTCGCCTACGCCGCAGACGTCAACCTACTGGTAGCGCCGGCGGTGGATTGGTGCTCGCGCTACACGCTGGCGCATGAGGTGACGTTCGTGCCGTTCAGCACATACCTGGGCGGCCAATCGCCGATGATCACAAAGGCTAGAGGGTGGCTGACCGCGGTGGATGCCAGCACGGGCGCCGTGCGATGGCGCTATCACTCCGTGCGGCCAATGATCGCTGCGGTGACTGCCACGGCTGGCGGGGTTCTGTTCGCCGGCGAGTTGACGGGCGACCTGCTGGCGTTGGATTCGGCAAGCGGGGCGGTGCTGTATCGACACAACGTTGGCGAGCAGCTCGGCGCCGGCATCGTGACCTACGCCGTTGGTGGACGGCAATACGTGGGCGCGGCTTCCGGCACGCCGTCGGGCTACTGGCTGAACCCGCCGGGCGGCACGCCGAAGATCCATGTCTTTGCGTTGGGGGGATGACGGTCAATGAGCAAGGCAGAATTTGCGTCGTCGTTCTTGAAAGACTGCTTGCTTATCGCGTGTGTCATGGCAGGCTTCTGTCCCAGCCCGGCCCGCAGCGAGAGTTTCGCCTGCCCGTCCGGTTATGTCCCAAAGCCTGGCTTGAACAAGGATTTCCCCAGTGACGGCCTGAAGCGCGCTTTCGTTCTGTATCCTGCGCAGGGCGCGAGCGGCCTGGCGCCGGTGTGGGTGCCTATGTCGGGCACGGTCGAGTCGGCCAACGCCAACCTTACCTACCCGCCGTCGGGCAACAACGCGGCGCTTGCGGCGAAGGGCTACACGGTGATCGGGCCGGTGCGGCAATGCGCCAACCAGGACCCCGACGTCGGCTTCAAGCCGTGCGACGGGCCAGGCCATGGCGGATGGACGTGGACGCCGTGGAACGACGGGCGCAACACGACACCTGCCAGCGACCGCTGGAAGACCGAGCCGGGGCCGGACGCGGATTTTCTCAAGCAGATGGTGCTTTGCGTCGGCAGCAAATTTCCTGTCGATCCGAAGCGCCTGTACGTGGGTGGTATTTCAGCCGGCGGCTCAATGACCAACCGCGCGCTGACGTTTGACTCCGATTTCTGGGCTGGCGGCATGCCGATCTCCGGCGAGTGGTACACCACGCGCGATGATGGCTCCTATATCGATTTCCAGGGCGGCCGCGCCGCGGTGAAGGCCGACCCGCACAAGATCTTCCAGGGCCGCGTCGGCCCTTTCCCGCTGAAAGCACGGCTTGACCCTATGGTGATCATCACCGTGTGGGGCGGCAGCGACGATAAATGGGATTGCGGACCGCCGTTGGGACTGTGCGCGGATTATCGGCCGGCGACGCAGGCGAGCTCGAACTACTATGCCTCCATGCCGGACGTGGTACACGTGGCATGCACGGTGCAGGACGGGCATCGCTGGCCGAAGCTGCACACCGGCGAATTCAACGCATGGGCTTTGGCGACGTTGTCGTCGCACCCGAAGGGCACGCCGGTGTCCGCCTTCAAGCTGACGGCGCCGCCCGAGGGGTATAGCTGCAAACTTGGTGCGTTTACTGACCATTACTAGGCAAGCAGTCCTTTTTGATAGAAAGGACCAAAGACCTTGATGTGTTATGGCGCATTGTGATTCGCGAGGAGTTGCAGGTGCCCGCGTGATACAAGCTGCAAAAGCCCTGTCCGCTGCCGTCCAGCTACCACCAGGTTTTCCGTCCCGGCCCGCTTCGCCGCGTGCGGGTACCACGGCCCGCTGCGTTGTTGGAAGCGACCGCGGGCAGTGATAGGATTGCGTCCTTCCATCGATGGTATGGCATGGCGAGACTGCAGGCGATCGACCTTGGCGAGGGTGCCGCGCGGCGGTCTGACCGGTTCGACCGCCGCAAGGAGGAGATACTCAACGCCGCCGGCGCGCTGTTCAACAAGCATGGATTGCGTAACGCGACGCTGGCGGTGATTGCCGCCGAAATCGGGCTGAACCTGAAAAGTCTTCGTTATTATTTCGAGAGGCGCGAAGACCTCGTGGCGGCTGCGTTTATGCGGTCCATTGCGCTGCATAGGGCGCTGGCGGAGTCCGCCATTGCCGAGTGTGGCGTAGAAGCGCGCGTACGCTGCTTCGTGCGCGCCTATTTCAATCTGCGGGCCAGCGTGCAGCGGTGTGAGCGGCCGGAATTCGTCCATTTCGGCGATCTGCGCTCGCTGGCCCCCCCGCACTCGGATACCGTGTGGCCGGCCTATGGCGACATGTTCAAGGCCATACGCCGTCTGTTCATCGACGGAGACCGTGCGTGGCCGAAGGCTCGGCTAAACGCGTCTGCGCACATGCTGCTCTCGCAGCTCCTATGGTCCGTCATCTGGGCGAGCGACTACCTGCCAAAAGATGCGCCGCGCGTCGCCGACCGCCTGGCCGACCTGCTGCTGGGCGGGATTGCGAGCGGGAACGTGGGCACGGCGGACCTCGCCCGTTTTGCCGGCCCACCGGAGCCGCCGGACGACGGGAGGACAGACCGGCTTTCCACGCAGACCTTTCTGCGCGCCACCACCGCGCTGATCAATCAATGCGGCTATCGCGGCGCCTCGGTCGATCGCATATCGGCCGAGCTGAACGTGACCAAGGGCGCGTTCTACCACCATAACGAGACGCGGGACGGGCTGGTGCTGGCCTGCTTCGAGCAGACGTTCATCCTATTGCGAGAAGCCCAAGACACGGCGCTGGCGGCCGAGACGAGCGGCTTGGCGCAGGTCACGTCTGCCGCAGCAAGCCTGGTGACGCGGCAGATGCGCGAGAGCGGCACGTTGCTTCGTACCTCGGCGCTGACGGCAATAGGGCCCGAGCTGCGCCTGCGCATGGGACACGAGCTTTCACGGCTCACCTTGCGGTTCAACGACATGCTGAACGACGGCCTGATCGACGGCTCGGTCCGCCCATGCAACATACACATCGCCGCGGAAATGGTAACCGCGATGATCAATTCGGCCGAGGAGTTGAGCCGCTGGGTGCCGGATGCCACGGCCGACAACGCAGCCGAGCTGTATGTCCGGCCGTTGCTGGAGGGGCTGATGCGAAGAACGTGAGCGCTTCCTGGTCTTCTATGAGACAATGACCGACGTCTCACAACGAATGGCGGGGTGGCTATCTCCGCGGCGATACGGCTGCTCCCGCTCTTGAAGTTTAAGTGCGCGGCCCAGCATCGTGCTTCCTACCCGTCGCACGATCGTGCCTAGCCGCGGCAATATCGTTCCGCATGTCTGAGCAAGCCAGAGTCTGCCGTTGCCTTCCTCGGCAGCTGCGCATACCTTTGTTCTCATATTTGTGTAAGAATCGACCTGTCCAGGAGAATCCGCATGGCCGAAGCCGTTATCGTCGCCACTGCCCGCACGCCGATCGGCAAAGCTTATCGGGGCGCGTTCAACGACACGCAGGGCCAGGCATTGGCCGGCCACGCGATCGGGGAAGCGGTGCGCCGCGCCGGCATCGAGCCCGGGGACGTAGAGGACGTGGCCATGGGCTGTGCGCTGCAGCAGGGTTCGACCGGCTACAACGTGGCCCGCCAGGGCGCGCTCTGGGCGGGCCTGCCCGACAGCGTGCCTGGCATGACGATCGACCGGCAGTGCGGCTCCGGCCTGATGGCGATCGCCACGATCGCAAAGGGCATCATGGCGGGTGAGCTGACCATCGCGGTGGGCGGCGGGGTGGAAACCATCTCGCTGGTGCAGAACGACCAGATGAACCATTCCCGCGCCGGCGACCCGAAATTGATGGCGCAGACGCCCGCCCTCTACATGTCGATGATCGAGACGGCCGAGATCGTGGCCCAGCGTTACGGCATCAGCCGCGAGGCACAGGACGAGTACGCGCTGCATTCCCAGCAACGCACCGCGGAAGCGCAGACCGCCGGCCGTTTCGAGGCGGAGATCATGCCTGTCACGACGACGATGAAGGTGACAGACAAGGCGACCGGGCAGACCAGCGACCGCGAAGTGACCATCGCCCGCGACGAGGGCAACCGGCCGCAGACGCGGCTGGACGACCTGGCCAAGCTGAAGCCGGTATTCGCCGGCGGTCAGCAGGTCAAGCAGGGGGCGTTCATCACCGCCGGCAACGCGTCCCAACTGTCGGACGGGGCGGCGGCGCTCGTGCTGATGGAGCGCGGGGAGGCGGCGCGGCGCGGCCTGGCCCCGCTTGGCGCCTATCGCGGTCTGGCGGTGGCAGGCTGCGCCCCGGACGAAATGGGGATCGGGCCCGTGTTCGCGATTCCGAAGCTGCTGCAGCGCCACGGGCTGAAGGTGGAGGACATCGACCTTTGGGAGCTGAACGAAGCGTTCGCCAGCCAAGTGTTGTACTGCCGCGACCATCTGGGCATCCCGGACGACCGGCTGAACGTGTCGGGCGGCGCCATCTCTATCGGCCATCCCTACGGCATGTCCGGCGCGCGCATGTCCGGCCACATCCTGCACGAGGGGCACCGGCGGGGCGCCAAATGGGGCGTGGTCACCATGTGCATGGGCGGCGGCATGGGCGGCGCCGGGCTGTTCGAAATCTTCTGAGCGGCGCATTCCTGGCGACCGATGGATCTCGACACGCTTTTCGCCCTGTCACCGGCCCACGACGGATGGACGGCACCAGCGGCACCCCGGACGGCTGAGCCGCGCCTGTTTGGCGGCATGCTGATCGGGCAGGCAATCGTCGCGGCCTCTTGGCAGACGCGGCACTGCCACTCGCTGCACGCCTATTTCATCGGCGTGGGGGCGATGGAGCGGACGTTCGACGTCGCCGTTGAGCACACGCGCGATGGCGGCAGCTTCGCGACCCGACGTTTCGAGATACGCCAGGACGCGCGGCTGCTGCTGGCCGGTCATAGCTCGCACCATGACGGCGACGCGGGCCCGGACCACCAATCCGAGATGCCAAACCTGCCGCCGCCAGAGGACTTGGAGGACCAGCGCGACGTGCGCGCGCGCCTGGCGGAGCAAGCGGGCAAGCCCTGGCGGCGCTACCTCGCCGACGAGCTGCTGGAGATCCGTCCGATCGAGCTACCGCAAGCGGGCGCCAAAGCCAGGCGCGCCCTCTGGCTTCGGCCGCGCGTGCCGATCCGGGGCGGGCACGCGATGCATCAGGCCGCGATCGGCTTGGCGTCCGATGCCGGACTGGTGCATGTGGGGCTGCTGACGCATCGGCGGCAGGGCGGCGCCGAGCTGCAGGCGGCGAGCCTCGACCACGCGATCTGGTTCCACCGCGATGCCGACGCCAATGGCTGGATGCTGCATGTTCAGCACTCGGCGGTCACGGCCGGCGGACGCGGGCTATCGCGCGCCAAGGTGTTCACCCGCAACGGAACCCATGTCGCCAGCGTCGCGCAACAGTTTTTGGCACGTTACAGAAAGCCGCCAGCAGAACCGGCGCGCTCGGAGCCGACGGAATGACAATTGATCTGACAGGGCGTGTGGCGATCGTTACGGGTGCAGGCGGCGGGCTGGGGCGCGCGCATGCGCTGCTGCTCGCACGGCGCGGCGCGCGCGTGGTGGTCAACGATCTGGGCGGGGCGGCGCAGGCGGTGGCCGGCCAGATTGCGGCCGCCGGCGGCGACGCTCTGGCCAACGGCGCTTCCGTGACCGACCAGCCGGCGATGCAGGCCATGGTGGCCGAAGCTCACGCGCGCTGGGGACGCGTCGATATCCTGGTCAACAATGCCGGCATCCTGCGCGACAAGTCGTTCGCCAAGATGGACATGGCCGACTTCCGCCTGGTGGTCGATGTTCACCTGATGGGGGCGGCGCATTGCACCAAAGCGGTGTGGGACATCATGCGTGCGCAGAATTACGGACGCATCGTGATGACGACCTCGTCCTCGGGCCTGTACGGCAATTTCGGACAGGCCAATTACGGCGCCGCGAAGATGGCGCTGGTGGGGCTGATGCAGGTGCTGTCGCTGGAGGGTCAGAAGAACAACATTCGCATCAACTGCCTGGCTCCCACGGCCGCCACCGGCATGACGGAAGGATTGCTGCCGCCCGAGGTGCTGGCGAAGATGACGCCGGAGTCCGTCAGCCCGGGCCTGCTGGCGCTGGTTGCGGAGGACGCGCCGACGCGGACCATCCTGTGTGCGGGGGCAGGCAGCTACGAGCAGGCACATATCACCCTGACCCGCGGCATATTCGTGGGCACGGGTGAAGACGCGCCAGAGCAGGTGGCCGCGCGGATGGCCGAGATCGGCGCACGCGACAGTGAGGTGGTGCCCGGCAGTTCGTGGGCGCAGGGCCAAGGGGAGCTGGAGAAAGCGGCTGGATAGGCGACTCGGTTGGAGCGCCTTGAGCTCGCCGCAAGCGGTGAGCGCCCTACGCTTCTGTTTGAACGAGCGATCCCATCACGACCGTTCCGGTCTGCGTGAGATTGCTCTAGCCGACTTGAACG
>CAXUHU010000005.1:0-8554 GCA_964250925.1 uncultured Acetobacteraceae bacterium | reverse complement strand
CGTGAGATTGCTCTAGCCGACTTGAACGAGCAATTTTCTCGCTACGACCGTTCCGGTCTGCGTGAGATTGCTCTAGCCGACCGACTCCCTTGTGCCGCGCCGTTGTTGATCCGCTTACGAGATAGGTGTCCCGATGCAGAACCTCGCAGGAAAAGTGGCAGTCATCACCGGCGGCGCCAGCGGCATCGGCCTGTGCATGGCCCGCACGTTCGGCTCAGCAGGCATGAAGCTGGTCCTGGCGGATGTGGAGCGGGCGGCACTCGACCGCGCTGTGCACGAGCTGACGCAAGCAAACCACGAAGCCATCGGCGTGCTGTGCGACGTGGCCAAATACGAGCAAGTGGAGGCGCTGGCGCAGACGGCCGCAGAACGTTTCGGCGACGTTGATCTGCTGTGCAACAACGCCGGCGTATCCATCACCGGGCCGATCTTCAGGATGAGCCTGGACGATTGGCGCTGGGTGTACGACGTGAACCTGTGGGGCGTGATCCACGGCATCAAGGCGTTCGTGCCGCGGCTGATGGCGCACGGCAAGGAGGCGCATGTCGTCAACACGGCCTCGCTCGCCTCCTTCAACGGCACCGGTGATCATGCGCCCTACTGTTCCAGCAAGGCGGCCGTGCTGTCCTTGAGCCAGGCGTTGTACAGCGAAATGGCTGCCTTCGACACCAGGATCGGCGTGAGCGTGGTGTGCCCGGGCATGGTGGATACGGCCATCAACACTTCCTGGCGCAACCGCCCACCCAGCGACACGCCCTGGAGCGACAGGGAATCCGCCGACGACCGCTTTGTCGAGGGATCGGCAAGCTTCCAGGCATCGGGCGTCCGGCCGGAGGAGATCGCGCGCCTCACGCTGGAGGCGGTAAGGGAGAACCGGTTCTACGTGTTCAATGGAGAGCGCTGGCGGGAGTTCATCAGCCGCTCGCTCGACCCGATCAGGACGGCGGACAACCCGCCGGTGATCACCTGGGGACCGGATCTGCGAGGGCAGAGTTCGGCCACGGGCGTCAGTGGCCGATAGCGGCAACAATGCGGTATCAGCGGCCGGGAGTGCCTAGCGCCCGCCGAACAACTTGGCCATCAGACCGCGTTTGGGCTCAGGCTGCAGCTCCGGCGGCAACACGGGGCGCAACGGCGGGGGCGGCATGGTTTCCGGCATCGCTGCAAAAGGACTGTCGGCCGAGGCGGCCAAGCCACGGCTGCTGGGCAGCATGCGCGGCAGCACCTCGATCAGCTCGGTGGACGGCGCCAGGGGAACGTAGCGGTTTGGCGGCTCGGCTACCGGAGATGGCGCTGCCGCCTCGGCCAGCCCGTTATAGGTGGAAGGCAGTTCGACGTAGCTTTGCTGCTCGGGCTCTGGCACCGGCGCCGCTAGGGTGCTTGCTTCGGCCGAAACGGGCAGGCTGGAGCCGTAATGCAGGCTGGCGATGCTGCCGCTTGCAAATACGGCGACACCGGCATTGTCGGGCTGGGGCGGAACGGCCGCGCTGCGCGGCGGCTGTGGCGCGAGCGCTGGGTTCGGCTCCGCCGGCAGCGGCGCGTCGGCCGCCGCATACAGGCTGCTGCTGGGGGCTGGTTCAGGCGCAGGCGACGGGGCCGCGATCGCAGGCGCGGGCCCCTTGACACTTTCAGCAACGGCGCGTTCGGCCTCCTCCAGCGCCTGGTGGCCGGCGCGTGAGCCCGGCGAGACGTCGAGCGCCGCGCGAAGCGCCGGGATCGCCGCAGCCGGATTGCTGTCCGCCAAGGCAATTGCCACGTGCAGCGCTTCGTTCCATTCGGCACGCATGTAGCGACGGCAGTATTGCTCGAAGGTGAAGAGACCCTCGTCAAGCACCGGATAGCGATGGTCGGGCTGCGGCGCGTCCATGCTGAAATGGCGCAGCACGGCCGGGTGGATTGGCATGGCGCCGGGGGCGAAAGGCGCCTCCAGCAAAGCCTGCCCGCGCGCTGCGCCAACGCCCATCCTGTCGAAAACGGCGGCGGCCAGGTGCTGGAACAGCGGCAGGCGCAGCCGGTCGCGGGTGGCAAACAGGTTCAGCGCGCGGAAATTCGCGCCGATGAACCGGGCCAGGTCGAAGCCGGTTCGCGAATCGCGTTGTGCCTGCCGCGACAGCGTATCGTCCAGCAACGCGTCCAGATCGACGGTGCCCGCCACGTCGAAGGCCAGGTAGCGCCGTAGCGCCTCGTCTTCGGCAATGCCGCCAGCCAGCATGGAGTCGAGGAAACCGTCGCCGAAATCGGCCGGGTAGGGGCCGCCAGGCAGAGCATCGGTGCTGCGGTTACGCGGATGCGCGCGGCCGGCATAGGGCCAGAGGAACGCGCCGGAGACGACCGGCACGGCGATCCGCTCGGCCCCGGCTGGAACGAGGCGCTCGGGCACCGTCTCGCCAGTCTCGGTCACGTCGGTCACGACCATGTCGGCGGCCGCGATGACCCGGTGCGCCGCCTCGCGCGCGACGGCCTCGGCGCCGATGAAGAAGACGTCCTCGTCGCGGTCGCCTGCCACGTCCAGCCGATAGGCACGGGCCAGCGCCTTGGTCTGGATGCCGCCGGCAAAGACTACCCGTTTGGTCATGCAGCCCCTCGTCACTCATTCCGGTTCTGAAGGTTTGCCGGCCGGAAATCAACAATCAGACGATCAGTGCCGGACGGCTGTGGCCTGTCCCGGTGGCTGAAATCGCACACCCGGTCTAAACAGGCGCATGGATTTTTCGAACCTCCGCGTGCTCTGCGTGGGCGACGTGATGCTCGACCGTTTCGTGCACGGCGATATCGACCGCATCTCGCCCGAAGCGCCGGTGCCGGTGCTGCGCCTGCGTGAGACGCGGGAGATGCCGGGCGGGGCCGGCAACGTGGCCGCCAACATCGCCTCGCTCGGCGGCAACGCCGTTCTGGTCGGCCTAGTCGGCCAGGACGAGGCGGGCACGCGCCTGGCCGGCTTGCTGGGCGCCCGCCCGCGCATCGAACCAGCCCTGGTGACCAGCCCGCACCGGCCCACCATCTGCAAGACGCGCTTCATCGCCGGCCGCCAGCAGGTGGTCCGCACCGACGACGAGAACACCGCCGCCCTGTTCCCCGCCGAAGAAGCCGGACTTCTCGCCGCCTACGAGGCCCACCTGCCGGGCTGCCATGCGGTGGTTCTCTCGGATTACGGCAAATCGGCGCTGAGCCTCAGCTTCTTGGCCAGCGCCGTAGCGGCGGCGCGGCGCGGCGGCGTGCCGGTATTCGTCGATCCGAAGACCGACGATTTCAGCCATTATGCCGGCGCCACTTGCATCACCCCGAACCTGAAGGAGTTCGCCGCCGCAACCCGCCTATCGGCCGCAGCGCCCCAGATGTCGACCGAAGCCGGCATCGCCGAGAGAGCACGCGCCCTGCTTGTGCAGGCCGATGCGCAGGCCATCCTGGTCACCCGCTCCGAACGCGGCATGACGCTGGTGGAGCACACCGGTGAGGTCACCTCGGTCCCGGCTCGTGCGCGCGAGGTGTTCGACGTGTCGGGCGCCGGCGACACGGTGATCGCCACGCTCGCCTTGGCATACGCAAGCGGCCGCACGCTGGCCCAATCGATGCACATCGCCAACGCGGCGGCCGGCGTTGTGGTCAGCAAACTCGGCACCGCCACGGCCGACATCACCGAGGTGATGCACGAGCTGGCTGCGCAGAGCGAGCAATCGGGCGGGCCGGCCATCGCCGGGCTGCAAACCCTGGCGGCGACGCACTCGCTGGTCGCGCGCTGGCGCGAGCAGGGATTGCGCGTCGGGTTCACCAACGGCTGTTTCGACATCCTGCACCCCGGCCATGTTTCGCTGCTGGCCGCCGCCCGCCAGGCGTGCGACCGGCTGGTGGTGGCCTTGAATACCGATGACAGCGTGCGCCGGCTGAAAGGCCCCGCGCGCCCGGTAAACGCGCTGGCGCAGCGGGCGCAGGTGATGGCTGCGATACGCTACGTCGATTGCGTGGTGGGCTTCGCCGAGGATACGCCGCTGGAGGCGATACGCGCCCTGGTGCCGGACGTGTTGATAAAAGGCGCCGACTACAGCGTCGATCAGGTGGTCGGCGCCGAAGTGGTGCTGGCCGCGGGCGGCCGTGTCGTGCTGGCCGAGCTGGTTGCCGGCCAATCGACGACCGGCATCATCGCCCGCGCAGGCGGCGACCGGGCTGCACGGCCCGAAGCGGCAACCGCTGGCTCGGGACGATGATCGCATCAGGTTGACCCCCAACCGCGAGATGCCGTCTCAGGACAGAAGCAGCACGAACATGACCGTCAACAGGTCGCCGGCGACCACGCGCAACCCAAGCCCGCCGCGTCCTGCCGCCCACAGCGCCACGGCCCCTAACACGCCGGCCGAGCTGACGCCGAGCAGCAGCAACCTCGTCAGTATGAGGCGGCGCGTCCGCCGGCGTTGCAGCGCCAACAGAACAGCCGCATCCGGCTGGTCGGGGTCAGGGCTGGCCTGGAGATCTGGCGGTGGCTCCTGCTCGTCTGGCATGGCAAGTCCGATGTTGAAGCGGACGCACCGCGATTTGACTTGAGATCGGTCAAACCGGAACATCCTTCCTTTGCTGCGTTGCCGCAAGCAATCGTATCGGGACCGGTGGCACGCGACGCTCGTGAACGATAGCTTCTGGCAGTCGAAGCTACCTGCTCTGCGCTTTGTTTTGGCCAGCATGTTTATCGCGATTGAAGGTCAGCCTGATGCGATCATGCGTTAACGGAGAAGCCTGGCCGTCATGATACCCGCCCTGATGCCGACCTACGCGCGCGCCGACCTGGCCTTCGACCACGGCGAGGGCGCCTGGCTTGTGACCGGCGATGGGCGGCGCTTCCTTGATTTCGGCGCCGGGATCGCGACCAGTTCGCTGGGCCACGCGCATCCGCATCTAGTGGCCGCCATTGCCGAGCAGGCAGCGCGCGTGATGCATGTGAGCAACCTGTATCGCGTGCCCGGTGCAGAGCTTCTGGCGCAGCGCTTCGTGGATGCGACCTTTGCCGACAGCGTGTTCTTCTGCAACTCGGGTGCGGAGGCCAACGAGGGCATGGTCAAGATGGTGCGCCGTGCCATGGCGGCGCGGGGCCAGCCGGAGCGCACGCGGATGATCTGCTTTTCCGGCGCGTTCCATGGCCGAACGCTGGCTATGCTCTCGGCCACCGGCAACGCAAAGTATTTGGACGGCTTCGGGCCGCCGGTGGACGGGTTCGACCACGTGCCGTTCGGCAACCTGAACAGGCTGCGTGACGCCATCACGCCGCAGACCGCCGGCATCCTGGTGGAGCCCATACAGGGCGAGGGCGGGGTGCGGGTGGCGGACGCCGATTTCCTGCGCGGTCTGCGGGCGGCCTGCGACGAATGGGGCCTGCTGCTGGCGCTCGACGAGGTGCAATGCGGCATGGGCCGCACCGGCACGCTGTTCGCCTATCAGCAAAGCGGCATCGAGCCCGACGTGCTCTCGGCCGCCAAGGGGATCGCCGGCGGCTTCCCGATGGGCGCCATCCTGGCGCGCGAGGACGTGGCACGGCACCTGACGCCGGGCAGCCACGGCACCACGTTCGGCGGCAACCCGCTGGCGGCGGCGGCGGCCAATGCGGTGCTGGACGTGGTGCTGGCGCCAGGCTTTCTGGACAGGGTGGCCGAACGCGGGCGGCAATTGCAGGCAGGGCTGCGCGCGCTGGTGCGCGACTGGCCGGCGCTGTTTTCGGGCGTGCGCGGCACCGGGCTGATGCTGGGCGTGCACTGCGCGGCGCCGAACACCGACGTTCAGGCCGCCTGCGTGGCGGAAGGCTTGCTGACGGTGGCCGCAGGCGAGAACGTACTGCGGCTGGTGCCGCCGCTGATCATCGGGACTGGCGACATCGAAGAGGGCTTGGCCCGTCTGCGCCGCGCGGCCGGCCACCTGCAGCCGGCAGATGCCATGCTGGAGGTGGCACCGTGACCGCCGACGGATCCACGGCCGATACCCTGCCTGCGAAGCCCCCGCTTGCAACGCCCCCGCTTACGAAGCTGCGCCATTTTCTGGAATTGGCCGAACTGGACACCGCCACGCTGCGCGGCATTCTCGAGCTGGCCCGCACTTTCAAGCGCGGCGCCAAGCCGCCGGCCGTACTGGCCGGGCGCACGCTGGCCATGCTGTTCGAGCAGCCCTCCACCCGCACCCGCGTAAGCTTCGAGGTGGCAATGCGCCAGCTGGGCGGCCACGTCTCGATACTGGCGGGCAGCGACTTGCAGCTCGGCCGCGGCGAGAGCATCGCGGACACCGCCCGGGTGCTCTCGCGCTACGTGGACGCGATCATGCTGCGCACCGACCGTGTGGCCAAGCTGGAGGAGCTGGCGAGCCACGCCACCGTGCCAGTGATCAACGGGCTGACCGCGGCCAGCCACCCCTGCCAGCTGATGGCCGATGTGCTGACCTTTGAGGAGCATCGCGGCCCGATCGCGGGCCAGACGGTCGCCTGGTGCGGCGACGGCAACAACGTGGCCCGCACCTGGGTGCAGGCCGCCGTCCGCTTCGGATTTTCGTTGCGGCTAGCCTCACCCGCAAGCTGTGAGGTGCCCGCCTATCTGCTGGACTGGGCACGCAAGCAGGGCGGCGACGTGACCCTGCACCGCGACCCGCGCGAGGCGGTCGGCGGCGCCTGCGCGGTGGTGACGGATTGCTGGCTGAGCATGGCCGACGACCCGGCCCGCAAGAACCAGAAGGCGCTGGCACCCTACGCCGTGACCGGCGCGCTGATGGCGCAGGCGGCGCCGGACGCGATCTTCATGCACTGCCTGCCGGCCCATCGCGGCGAGGAGGTGGAGGCGTCGGTGATCGACGGCCCGCAATCCGTCGTGCTCGACGAGGCGGAGAACCGGTTGCATGCGCAAAAGGGGATACTGGCGTGGGCGCTGAGCTGATGATACGCGGCACTTGACCTTCGACCGGCTCGCGGCGGCATGTCGCACGGCCTGAGCGGCAAGAAGCAGATCGGCCTGGGTGGCAACCTTGGGGATTGTTACACAGTTACGGCTTCTCGATGCTTACACCTTCAGATGTCCCCCGCTCCGCTGTCGTCGACCTCGGGTCCAACTCGGTCCGTCTGGTCGTATTCGAGGGCCAGGGCCGCAACCCTGCTGCCATCTTCAACGAAAAGGCCGTGCTGCGCCTGGGCCGCGGCCTGCAGCAGACGGGGCGCCTGAATGAGGACGGGGTGGCGCAAGCCATCCAGGTTATGGCGCGCTACGCGGCCATCGCGCGCGCCATGGGCGCTGCCCCGTTCGAGGTGCTGGCCACGGCCGCGGTGCGGGACGCCAGCAACGGCCCCGATTTCGTGGCGGCCCTGCAGGCGACCATGCCCCACGTGCCGATCCGCGTGCTGTCCGGCGAGCAGGAGGCCGGGTTCTCGGCCGCCGGCCTGCTCTGCGGCATCCCCGCGGCGCACGGCATCCTGGCCGACATCGGCGGCGGCTCGCTGGAGGTGGTACAGTTGGCCGGCGGCGCCCTGCAGCGCGCGCAGACGCTGAAGCTGGGCGTAATCCGCCTGTCGGACCGCGCCGGCGGCGACGTGGTGCGCGCGCGCGCCATCGCCGAGGAGGCGCTGGCCGGCGTGGGGTGGCTGGCCGAGGGCGAGGGGCGCGACCTCTACCTGGTCGGCGGCGCCTGGCGGGCGCTGGCGCGCATCCACATGGAGCAGACCGGCTACCCGCTGAACATCGTGCACCACTACACGATCAGGCGCGAGGAGGCGCGCGACCTGGCCGGCGTGATCGGCTCGGCCAACCGGCGTGCTCTGGAGCGCCTGCCCGGCGTGTCGCGACGTCGGGTGGACGACATGCCGTTCGCCGCCGTGGTGCTGCGGCGCCTGCTGCACGCCACCGGGGCGCGCCGCGTGGTGTTCTCCGCGAACGGCCTGCGCGAGGGCTGGTTCATGCAGACGGTGGCCCTGCCCGAGGCACGGGACGAGGAGCCTGTGCTCGCCGCCTCGCGCGACCTGGCCCTGCGCTACGGCCGCAGCGCCGGCCTGCCGCCGGCGCTGGCGCTCTGGACGGCGGCGTTGTTCGACGCCGAGGCGGCAGAGGCCGCGAAGCTGCGCGAGGCGGCCTGCTGGCTGAGCGACATCGGCAGCCAGGACCACCCGGAGTACCGTTCCGAACAGGCGTTCTTCCGCGTGCTGCGCTTGCCCGGCGTAGCGCTGGACCACCACGCCCGCGCCTTCCTGGCGATCACGCTGGCCCTGCGCTACGAGGCGGAGCCGGAGACCGCCTACCTGAACGGCGCGCGCATGCTGCTGGAGATGAGCACGCTGCGCCGCGCCGAGATCCTGGGCGTGGCCTTGCGCCTGGCCTACACGCTCTCCGGCGGCACGCCGGAGCTGCTGGCAGGCACGTCGCTGCGGCGCGAAGCGGGCCGGCTGACTCTGCGGCTGACGCAGCACGGCGGCGTGTTCGCGGGGGAGAGCGTGACGCGGCGGCTGGACCGGCTGGGCCAGGCGCTGGGGTTGGAGGTGGCCACGGAGGTGGTGTGACCGGGCGACGAGGAGGATCAGATTGGGCGTGTTCTCCGAAAAGCATGTGAA
>CAXUHU010000004.1:25245-89845 GCA_964250925.1 uncultured Acetobacteraceae bacterium | reverse complement strand
TAATGAAACGAGCCTTGCCCTTCATCAGGAGAGCTCGATGCTGCCGCACGCACTTTGCGGAGTCCGCTCGTAACGCTGCCGGCAACGCAGGCTTACCGGGCTGTGTGGACTCCGGCGACGCTCGGGTGACTCACCTCGCCACGGCAAGCGGCTTGGGGTGTGGAGACCAGCGCTCCCGAAGCTGGTTCGTGGTCTCTTGATCCAGCACGTCGCCAAGCGCATCCACGGCTACCCAGACATCCTCGTATCGCATGTAGAGGGGCGTCAGGCCGAAGCGCAGCAGGTCGGGCGGCCGATAATCGCCGATGACGCCGCGCGCGATGAGCGCCTGCATGACGGCACGTACGTTTGCGCAGCGGAACGCTATCTGACTGCCGCGCAGCATGGGATCGCGCGGCGTCACCAGTTCAACGGCCGGACAGCGTCGTTCTGCCAACTCGGCAAACAGATCGAATAGGCGCGCCGACTTCGCCCACAAGGCCGGAGCGTCGGCCTCAAGGAACGTCTCGACCCCTGCTTCCAACCCGGCGAGTCCGAGCACTCCGGGCGTGCCGGCGAGAAATCGTCCCATGCCCGGCGCAGGCTCGTAGCGGTCCGAGAAGCCGAATGGGGAGGCATGGCCGATCCAGCCCTGCAGCGGCGAACGTGCCTCGGCCTGCAGGTGACGTGCGACGTAGAGGAAGGCCGGGGCGCCGGGGCCGCCGTTGAGAAACTTGTAGCCGCAGCCAGCCGCCATTTCCGCGCCGTCGTCGTTCAGGCTGACCTGAACCGCGCCGACGCTGTGACTGAGGTCCCACACCACGATGGCGCCGACTCTGCGTGCGGCAAGGGTCAGCGCGGTCATGTCATGCCGAGCGCCGCTGCGATAATGTACATGGCACAGCAACAGCACCGCGGTGTCCTCATCGACCGCGCCGGCGAGCTTGTCCGCGCCAGCTGTTTCGACGCGCAGCCTGGGAACCAGACGCGCCAGCCCGTCCAGCACGTGCCGGTCGGTCGGAAAATTGCCGTCCTCGGTGAGGAGCTTGGTTCGGCCAGGACGCAGTGCCGCCGCTGCGGCGCACAGCTTGAACAGGTTGACACTGGTGTTATCCGCCACGGTCACCTCGTCCGGCGACGCTCCGATGATGGCGGCGATGCGCGAGCCGACCCTGGCCGGGGCAGCCATCCAGCCCGCGTCGTCCCAGCTTCGTATAAGACCCTGGCCCCATTCCTCCGACACCACCCGCGCCAGACTCGCGCGCGCGGCGTGCGACAACGGGCCAAGCGAATTGCCGTCAAGGTAGGTGACGCCGGCGGGTAGTGCGAAGGCGTTGCGGTGCGCGCGCAGGGGATCGTCCTTGTCCCAGCGCCGCACATCATCCAGGGTCGGTTCCATAGCCGGTGATGCCGCGTCTCCCACCTCCCCGCAACCCCGAAGCAGGAGCCGCCGCGGGATGTCCGACAGCCTACCCGAGGCGACCCGCGACACCGGCCTGGTGCGGGGCATCGGCTTCTGGGCACTGACGGCCACCATCGTCAACGGCGTGGTCGGCGCAGGCATCTTCACCCTGCCGGCCGCAGTGGCGCTGCAGGCCGGTGCCGCTGCGCCGTTCGCCTACCTTGTCTGCGGCATGGTGATGGCCGGCGTCGTCGTGTGCTTCGCCGAGGCAGGCAGCCGCGTGCCCACCAGCGGCGGCGCCTACGGCACGGTGGAGGCGGCGTTCGGCCCGGCCACCGGCTTTGTCGCCGGCATGCTGATGCTGGTGAGCGACTTGCTGGCCAGCGGCGGCATCGCCGCCTTGCTTGCCGACATGCTGGGAACCGTCCTACCGGGGCTGGCGTCTGCTTGGCCGCGCGCCAGCGTGATCGTCGGCCTGTTTGCCCTGCTTGCGGCCGCCAACCTGCTGCGTGTCGGCAGCACGGCGCGCCTGATCTCTGTGGCGACGGCGGTCAAGCTGCTGCCACTGTTGTTTTTTCTGGTGCTTGGCCTGACATCCCTGGGCGTTGCCGCGCCGGCCGGTCCAGCAACGGCAAGCGTCGGCCTGTCCGGTTTCGGCCGCTCCCTGATCCTGACCCTGTTCGCGCTGTGCGGCATGGAGACGCCGCTGAGCGCGAGCGGCGAGGTGCGGCGCGCCAACCGAATCCTGCCGCGCGCACTGTTCACCGCCATGATCGGCGTCGTGGCCCTCTACGTTGGCGTGCAACTGACTGCGCAGCACCTGCTGGGCGGCTCGCTGGCGCACAGCGCCGCTCCATTGGCCGACGCCGCCTCACGCGTCGGCCCGTGGCCGCGCGCGGTCATGCTGGCCGGCGCGGGCGTGTCGGCGACGGCCTGGATGGCCAGCAACGTGCTCGGCACATCCCGGCTGCTGTTCGCCTTCGGGCGCGACGGCCGGCTGCCGGCCTGGTTCGGCCGCCTGAGCCCGCGCGCGCACGTGCCGGCCAACGCTGTGCTGACCTACGTCGCGGTTGCTGCCGTCCTGGCGCTGACCGGCTCGTTCATGGAGTTGGTCGTGCTCTCCGCCCTGGCGGTGGTCGGGATCTACAGCCTGGCATGTGCGGCAGCCTACCGGCTGCACCGAAGCAAGACGGCACTCGCCGGCCCGCCGCTCGGGTCACGCGCCGTGCCGCTTGCAGCAGGGATCGGGCTGGCAGGCATGGGCGCCATGCTGTCGTCCGCGACGCCCGCGGAGTTGATGGGGCTCGCGGGCGTGGTCTGCGCCAGCCTGTTGTTGTTCCGCGCATCAGGGCCCGGGGCTCTCCGCGCCCCTGCGCCTCACGTCAGGCGAGGGTGAGGGCATTCACGCTGCCCAAGCGCAATAAACGGTGCGCGGCAGGAAGCATCAAGGCACGGACGGTCCAAGGCAGGCCTGCACGAGGCGTTCGAAGGCCGGACCCTGCCGCATCGGATCGGCCGCCGGAAGCCCGGTTTCGGCCTCCGCATGCTCGAACACCTGGTTTCTGTCCGCCTCTGAGAGCCGGGCTGTGTTCAGGCTGATCCCGCCGCAGCGTATGGCCGGGTTGGTGCGTCGGCCCAGCATCAGGTTGAGCTCGATCGTTTCGGGTAGGCTGGGCAGACGGAAAGCCTCCAACCCGAGGATGCCGGTGCGTCCCGGCTCATGGCACACGACGATCACATCGGGCTGGCTGCCGTGCAGCAAACCCAGCGAGACGCACGCGTAGGAGGGGTGGAAAAGCGAGCCCTGCCCTTCGATCACATCCCAATGGTCCGCCGCAGCATCGGGGCTCAGTATCTCGGCAGCCCCGGCTTCGAAATCTGCTACGACCGCGTCCATGGGGATGCCCGCACCCGCGATCATGATGCCGGTCTGGCCCGTGGCGCGAAAATCCGTCGGCACCCCGCGTGCGGCGAAGGCGCGGGACAAGGCGAGCGCGGTGTATTTCTTGCCCAAGGCGCAATCGGTGCCGACCGTCAGCAGCCTTCGCCCGCTGCGCTTGCGTCCCGTCGCGATCGGGATGCCAGGCGGTGGCACCCGCACGTCGATCAGCCGGCGGCCGAGGCGCCCTGCCGCCTCCGCCAGCGCCGGCACCACGGCAAGCCGCATGTGCATGCCGCTGACGATGTCCAAGCCGGCCTCGAGCGCCCGGACGAGAGCGGCGACCCAGCCGGTATCGAGCCTGCCGCCGACATTGGCGACGCCGATGACCAGGGCGCGCGCACCGCGTGCATGGGCTTCCTCGGGCGAGAGCGCGGCCAGCCCGGTCGTGACCGTAGCGGCCGGCAACGCAAACTCGCCGACGCAGAGCTGCCGCGCCCAATCGCGCAGGCCGAATGCCGTCTTGGCGTAGCTCGCAACCCGCACGTCACCCAGAAAAAGCAGGTAGGGCGTGGGCAACACGAGTTGCCGGACGGGTTCGGCGGCAAGCGGGTCTGTCACAGCACCATCCGCGACCCAAGCGCTCAGAAATCGATGCCGAGGTCGATGAGATGGAAAAGCACGCCCGTCCACGCCAGGACGATGCTGGAGAGCAGCACGATTGTGCTCCAGAGCCGGGCCCACCAGCTGCCCCAGCCGGCGCGTGTGCGCCAGATCACCACGAAGTCCCATAGCGCCGCCAGGACGGCCAGAGGGAAGAGCACGATGCTGAGAACATGCAACGTCTCGATCACTGGATCCACCGCGTCGGACACAACGAATGCGGTGATCATGTATATCTCGGTGCCCAGCCAGGCCGCCATGAGGCATCCCGCGGCCAGAGAAGCGAGGCGGACAAGCCGGAAGCTGTAGGCGGAAGCGCCGCGCAACGCGAACGCCGCGTTGTAGCGCCGGCGGACAATTGCCGTCACCGGCCACAGCAGACCGGTAAGCAGGAGAGCCGCGACGGAGGCGATCAGCGCAGGCAGCAGCCAACCGGCGTTCTCGTACCAGGGCGCCGGCTGGCTGACCTCCACGGCCGAGTCGCTATCCTCGCCCCACATCGCCACGGCGCCGCTCTCCAGCTTGGCCGCCAGTCGCTCCTTGCCGTCGATTTCCCGCCAGACGAACGGTGCGATCTCCTCGAACTGCTTCGGCTGGCTGCTGACGCCCAGCACGTTGGAAGCGGTAATATGGCCGTCTTGATCGGCCGAGATTTTCGATTGGCCGATCAGGTTCAGCAGCGACAGAAAATTCGTCTGCTCGCGGCGTGAGCTGAGATAGTGCCCGGCGATCTTGGCGGCATCCGCCCGCGCCGTGGCCGGATCGACATGGCCCTGCGGGCCCGGCCCCGGAAAATAACGATCGGTGAAGCCGGCATACAATGCGTGGCGGATGCTGCCAGGGCTGCCGCCGCTACCGACGCTGTTGAGCGAGACGAAGACGCCGACATGGTCGTCCGGGTAGAGGTAGAACTCGCTGTGGAACCAGCGTGTGTCGCCGGCGTGGCCGACGATCTTATGGCCGTTACGGTCCATTTGGTAGAAACCGAGCAGCATGTTGTGCAGCGGTGGGATGATCGTCGTCACCGTGTTGTGCATCGCCTGCGCGGTCGTCGTCTGCAGGATGCGCTGCCCGTCGTACTCGCCATCCTGCAGATGCGCGATCAGGAAATGCGCCATGTCCGCGCCGGAAACGCTGGAACTGCCGGCAGGGGCTGGGTGCACGATCTCGAACGGCTTCGGCGGCCCGGATGCGAGTTCATAGCCCTTGCTCATCAAAGGGGCGAGCTTGGGCGGTAGCGGCTCGCGGAAGCTCGCATGCTGCATGTTGAGCGGTGCGAAGATGTGCTGCTCGACATAGTCGTCGAACGTCTGGCTGGAGACACGCTGCACGATGTAGCCGGCAAGGGTCGCACCGAAATTCGAATAGGCCGGGACTTGTCCGGGCGGGAATATGCGGGCCGGAACATGGCCGGCCAGCATGGTCCTGAGCGGTATCTCCGGCGTCGGCTCCGCGCCGATCAGGTTCTTGATCCATTCCTCGAAGCCGCCCGTATGCGTCATCAGGTTGCGCATCGTTACGGGCTTGCCCTGGAAGGGCGGAATCTTGAAATCGAGGTACTCGTTGACGTCGTGGTCGAGATCGATCTTGCCCTGCTCGACCTGCTGCATCACCGCCGTCCAGGTGAACAGTTTGGAAACCGATCCCGGCCGGAACATCGTCGTTTCAGCATCGACCGGCTTGCGCGCGCCGACATCGGCGTAGCCGTAGCCCTTCTGCAGAAGCACCTGGCCATCTTTGACGATGACGACGACCGCGCCGGCGATGTTGCCACGTTCCAGCGCATACGGCAGGTAGCCGTCGAGCCAGGCTTCCACATCCGCACGGGTGAGCGGTGCGCTCGCCTGCGCCGACGGCGCCGCCGGCGAGGACACCACAGGCGCTGCAACCGGCGGCACCAGGCTCGGCGCCTGTTGCGCAAAACCGGCCGTGGCCCGTACTGCAACGGCCGCCCAGACCGCGGCGGCCATTACCCTCGATCGCATCGGCGACGCTCCACCGGACCGCGGCATGGCGGGCCGGCTCCACCAGCGATCGCTGCATAAAGACAAGCGCCACGTCTTAACCGGGACCACGCCGCTTGATCCGCATGAGATCGGGGGTTGTCCCGATGCAGAGCTCGGGCGATACCGCATAGGCTGCCGATCGGTCATTTGCTGTCGGCCTCCGGCCTGTTGAACCGCAAATCCTGGTAGTCGAAGCTGAAATCGGCCAAGGGCGACACCGCGCGCATCGTGGCACCGCTCACGCGTCCGCCAGCAGGTTGGAAATCCACAAAGGCGTTTTCGATGTTGCGGTCGGTCCATGCCGTCCGGAAGCGATTGCCGCCGTCCGGCTGCAGCGCGCCTTGCATGCCGGGCGTGCGGTCGAACCGAATTGCTAGCCTGCCCGGCGTGGGCTCGCTTACGGTCATGCTGCCGTACCAGGGGTCCGTGTATCTACCCTCGTAGGCGGCTATCGGCAGCGCGGGTTTGGCACCGTCCGAGGCCGGGGCGGGTGCCTGGGCAAGAACCGCCTTGGCTTGCGCGATGGAGTCGGCGCGGGCGTCCTGCAGCTTGCCGACCCAGTCGGTGGGCGGCAGGCCGAGGTAGTGGTCCAGCAGGTGGAACGCCACGGCGCGCCGCGCGCCGCTGTCTTCGGAGTTGATGGTGACGGAGATGCCGACGTGGCTGTCGGGGATCAGGTATTGCATGGCCAACGCGCCGAAGACGGCGCCGCTATGCTGGACGACGAGGTGGCCGCGATAGCATTCGACGAACCAGCCCAGCGCGTAAGTCTGTAGGTCGGGCTGCATGCCGGCAAGCTTGGGCGGCAGCTTGAACTCTTCGGCCCCGACGACGACGACCGGCTTCCACATCTCCTCGGCCTGCGCCGCGCTGAACAGCTGGCGGCCGTCCGGCATCCTGCCGCGGGCCAGTTGCACGTTCATCCACGCAGCCATGTCGGTCGGGCTCGCGTTGATCGTACCGGCCGGGCCCACGACGTTGAAGCCTGTGGGTTCGGTGATGACGGCTTCGTCGCCGACACCGCGGATGCTACTGCTCGTGCGGGCGTGCAGGGAAACCGCGTTGGAGGCCCCGGGCATGTAATTCGCGTGCGCGTCCAGCATGCCGAGCGGCCGGAAGATGTTTTCCTCCACAAACGCCTCCCAGCCCTGGCCGGATACCGCCTCGACCAGCACGCCGGCGACGATGTAGAGGATGTTGTCGTAGGCGAATTTCTCGCGAAATCCCGTAACCGGCTTCAGGTAGCGCAGCGCGTGCACCACGTCGGCGCGGCTGCGGTTCGTGCCGAGTACGACCAGCAGGTCGCCCTCGCCCAGCCCCAGGCCGCTGCGATGGGTCAGAAGGTCGCGCACGGTCATGTGCGCGGTGACGTAGGGGTCGTTCATCTGGAAGCCGGGCAGCCGGTCGACCACGCGGTCGTCCCAGGAGAGCCGCTTGCGATCCACGAGTATCGCCAAGGCAGCCGCCGTGAACGCTTTCGTTTCGGACCCAATAGGAAAAGCGGTGTGCGCGTCTACCTTCTCGTCCGTGTTCAGCGTGCGCACGCCGTAGCCGCGCGCGACCGTCACTTGTCCGTTCTCGACGATGGCTAGGCCAAGACCGGGGTCACCGAATACGCCCATGGCGTGTTGAACGTAACCGTCCAGATCCGCCGGTGGCGCCGCGCCGGCACCGCCCGTACAGCAGGCCATTACGATCGTGAACGCAATCCCCGTGCGTGCCCACATCACCGTTCTCCGTTCAAGACGCGCTGCCGCAACCCCACACCTCGTCCCCGCAGACGATCTCGCCGTCTTGGTAGGTCACGGCAGGCGTGCGGTCGCCCTTGAGTGCCAGCGGACCATCGAGATCGACGATGTCGCAGAGTTGCCCCACGATGCAGGCCGGCGCCATCGCCCAGCTGGAGCCGGCCATGTTGCCGACCATGACAGCGAGCCCCAGCTCGCGTGCGCGGCGAGCCTGCGCCAGCCCCTCGGTCAGGCCGCCGCATTTGTCGAGCTTGATGTTGGCGACCTGGACACGGCCGACGAGGCCGGGCAGATCGTCCATCGACTGGAGGCTCTCGTCGGCAGCGAGCGGAATTGGCGATGCGAAGCCGTCAAGCGCGGCTTCCTGGCCGCGCGGCAGCGGCTGTTCGACCAGTTTCACCTCGGCACGAAGGAAGGCCGCCATCACGGTTTCCAGTTTCCGCAACGTGTAGCCCTGGTTGGCATCCACGCCCAGCCAGGCTTCCGGCAGCGCTTCGCGCACCGCTTCCACGCGTTCGACGTCCAGCGTCGCATCGCCGGTCAGTTTCAGCTTGATCGCCTTGGCGCCCGTGAAACCGCACGCAACCTCCACCATCGCTTCCGGCGTGCCCGCGCCGGCGGTCATCGTGGTGACCAAGGGTCTTAGAGCGTCGAAGCCCGCCAGCCTCCAGGCCGGCTCGCCTTGGCGGGCCGCGTCCAGCTCCCATAATGCGCAGTCGATCGCGTTGCGCGCCCCGCCGGGCGGCAACAGACGTTGCAGATCCGTGCGGGACGCGCCGCCCTCGATTTCGGCACGCACGTTTTCCACCATGCGAAGCATGCTGTCCGTGTCGTCGTTGAGGTAGTAGACACCCGCGGCCTCGCCGCGCCCGATGTATGATCCGTCCGTCAGGCGAACGACGATCGCCGGCATCGCTTCGAACACGTATCCTGTGATGGCGAACGGGCGTCGCATCGGCAGAGCTTCGGCTTCGACGTGAAGTTTCAACACTCGTCGCCTTGCTCCATCGATCGCCTCATTCCAATCTAGTTCATATATGAAAAGCGGGTCAACGCCCGGCCTTCAACTGCCGGCGCGCCGCCGAGGCTTGTTCGTGCGCCCTGGCGCCTGTGTCAGCGCGTTCGCTGCGACGGGTAGCCGATGGTCGCTCAACGCTCGCATCGCCAGCGAATGCGGTTGCAAGCCCGCCGACTCCGAACGCGCGTGCTCGGGATGCGAGTACACGCACAGCACGCGCGCCGGCGTCGCGCCGGCTTGCAGGTAGCGATGGGCCATGCCGGCATCGAAATACACGCTGTCGCCGACCTCGAGCACCACGGGCTCATAGCCTTCGCAGTGGAACCGCACCTGGCCTTCCAGCACCAACGCGAACTCCTCCCCGCCATGTGACTCCCCGTCCGAGCCGTCGCCTTGCGCGCTCACCTCGATCAGGCATGGGGAGTAGTGCTTCTGCGAGAGATCCGTCGCCAGGAAGCGGTGCAGGTTGTCCTTCACGTCGACGGTGGGGCCGCTGCCCAGCCGTTCCACGATGCGCCGCCCCCCCTTGCGCACCGTGCTGGCCGGGTTGGCGAACAACTCGCCCACCGGGACCTGCAGGCCGGCCGCGAGTTTTGCCAGCTTCCCATACGTCAGCGTGGTTTGCCCATTCTCGACTTTCCACAGCATGGAAACCGACAATCCAGCCCGGTGCGCGGTCTCCGTGATCGTCCAGCCTCGGATCTCGCGGAGCGCCTTCACGCGCGATGACAGTAACGCCTTCTCGTCCATCGGCCGTCCGCTCGCACACGCTCCAGTTCCTGCCGGCATCATAGCCGTGAAAAAACCATTGCGAAAGCGCCCAGCAAGTTTCACAAATGAAAACGCCGGCATGGGTGCCCGGCGCAACCCTCCGGGGGACATCATGGCGTCGGCATCGATCGCGCAGGCTGCAGGACCGTCGCGCACGCGAACCCTGTTCGGTCATCCCCCGGGGCTGACGGTGCTTTTCCTGACCCAGATGTGGGCGGAGTTCTCCTATTTCGGCCTGCAGGCGTTGCTGGTCTATTACATGACCGAGCGGCTCGGCTTCTCCCAGCAACGGTCGTCCCTGATCTACGGCGCCTATGGCGGAGCGGCGTTTTTCACCCCCTTTCTCGGCGGCATCATCGCAGACCGCTGGCTCGGACGGCGGCGCAGCGTGGTCGCCGGTGGCGTGCTGATGATGTGCGGCCACTTCGCAATGGCGGTGCCCTCCTTGTTGCTGCCGGCGCTGGCGCTGGTGGCCGTCGGCAACGGTCTGTTCATGCCGCCGTTGGCCGTCCAGGTCGGCAGCCTCTACGCCGAGCATGATCCGCGCCGCGCGCACGCCTTCAGTGCCTATTACATGGGGATCAACCTCGGCGGCCTGCTGGCGCCGCTGGTCTGCGGCTCGCTTGGTGAGTTCTTGGGGTGGCACTGGGGTTTTGCCGCCGCGGGCGTGGGCATGCTGTTCGGACTCACCATCTATCGCGCGGGCGCGTTCTTGCTGCCGCCGGAGCCGGCCACAGGACGCATGGCCGCTCGCAGCGGCGCGATGCCGCTCCTATCGGGGCTGGAACGGCAGCATCTGCGCCTGCTTGCCACGATCGTCACGGTGGTGATCCTGTTCCGTATCGCCTATGAACAGAGCGGCAACGTCATCGCGCTCTGGGTAGCGCACCAGACGGACCGGACGCTGTTCGGTGGTACGGTGACTATCCCGGCGACCTGGTTCCAGGCGATCAACCCGTTGCTGATCATCCTTTTGACCCCCGTTCTACTCGCGTGGTGGGGCCGCCAGGAGCGCCGGCGGGGGCGCCCGAACCTGCTGCTCCGTATGAGCCTGGGATGCGTGATCGCCGGCCTGTCCATGCTCGTGATGGTGGCAGCCGCGGCACTGTATGCCTGGCGGATGCATCCGGTCGGCGCCGGCTGGGTGGCTGGCTACTTCGTGCTGCTGACGTTCGGCGAGCTGATGGTGGTGCCCGTCGGGCTGACGCTCGTGAGCGCGCTGGCGCCGGCCCGCATGGCCGCCATGGCGATGGGGGCGTGGTACATCGCCAAATTCCTGGGCAGCGTGCTGGCCGGTGTCATGGGGGCGTACTGGGGGGTAATGCCGGCGAGTATGTTCTTCGGCCTGGGCGCCGCTTCGGTCCTGCTCGGTGCCGGCATCCTGTTCGCATTGGGACGCACGCAGGCGGCGCTGGCGGCATGTTGATGCGACAGTCGGCCGACGTTTGATGGTGTGCCGACCGGACATAGTAGTTTTCGTATCGTTCCGATGCGCTCTGCCGTGAGCGCCGGTGCCTGGGAGTCATGTATGCAGGTTCTATCTTGGCGTTACGGAACGGCCTTGGCGGCTATCTTGGCGAGCGCGCCCGCGGCAGGGCAGAGCGCGATCGCGCCGCAACCAGCACCGGCCGCTGTCCCGCCGGGCCGGACGACGCCGCTGCCGACGGTCGGCACGAGGCAATCCAATGCGGTCGAGTCGATCGTCGTCACCGCCAACAAGCGGCGGGAACGGCAGCGCGAGGTCGCCAACAGTGTCACCGCAATCACCGGGCGTGAGCTCGATCGCCGCCAGATACTCACGGTCCAGGATCTCGCATCGCAAGTGCCCGGACTTTCGGTCGAGGCGGACGACAAGACGGAGGTTCGCATCGTCTTGCGCGGCCTGAATGCGGGCAGCGTGGGTGCCACCGTCGCCTCCTTGCTTGATGACGTACCGACCAACGTGACGGCGGCGCTCAACAACGGCGGCATCAACTCGCCAAACTACGATACATACGATCTTCAGCGTATCGAAGTCCTGCGCGGCCCGCAGGGCACCCTCTATGGCGCCACGGCCGAAGGCGGCCTGATTAAATACGTGACGAACCCACCCGATCTGAACGCCTACTCGGGCGCACTGGAGGGCGGCATCGACGGCACCACCGCAGGCGGCATCGGCGGCTCGCTCAAAGGCTACGGAAACTTTCCCCTGCTCAACGGCAAGGCGGCAGTTCGTCTGACCGCCTGGAACGACTGGTTGCCGGGTTACATCGACAATCCCGAGCGCGGGAAGACGGATGCGAATTCCGGCCAACAATACGGCTGGCGCGCGTCGCTTCTGGTGCAGCCGACGCCGGAGCTGAGCATCCGGCTGACTGCGCAACGCCAAACGCTGTTCAGCAACGCGATCGACGCGTTGCAGGTCGTCGGTGCCGCTGCGACGCCGTTGGCGCCACCGGCCAATCAGCTTTCGATCATCAACCCGTTGCAGAACAATACCGCGCTTCCCACGAACGGGCAGGTCGAGACGGCGGTGTACAATGCAAACGTGAGCTACGATTTCGGCTTCGCAAACCTGACCTCGATCACCGCCTACTCGTTCGACAACTTCAGGAACCGCTTCGACCTCACAAACGCCAATTTGGCTCCCGGCCTCACCTACGCGGATTACCTCGGCGCCAAGGTTTACGGCACGGCTCCGTTGGTGGGCGAGCGGCAGAACACCGATTCGGGCAAGTTCAGCCAGGAACTTCGCCTGACCTCCGATCCTGGCTTCACCCTGCTCGGCAACCGGTTCGAGTGGCTGGTCGGCGGCTTCTACACACACGAGACTTCGGCGCTGCTGCAGTTCGCCGACGCGCTCGACCCCGCGCACTCCAACACGGTAATCGATCCTGCGCTGCCAGCCGGCGGCATCAACCTCTACGACTCCCTGTCCGAATGGGCGTTCTTCGCCAATGTGGACTATTACCTCACCCCGACCATCGACTTGGCCCTTGGCGGAAGGCTTAGCGGCAACGCGCAGCACTCCCAGGCGAACGACGTCTGCTGCGTGTTCTTCGGCCCGACCGCCACGGCTCCCGAAGTAAACTCGAACGATCATGATCAATTGTTCTCGGTGGCACCGCGCTGGCGCATCAACGACGACTCGCTGCTCTACGCGCGCATCGCCTCCGGCTATCGGCCCGGTGGGCCGAACATTCCGGTCCAAGGCTTCCCCGAGCTTCCTTCGACCTATGGGCCGGACCGGACCGTCAACTACGAGCTCGGGCTGCGGCAGGACTTGTTCAACAAGCGCGTATCGATCGACCTGACCGGCTTCTATATCACCTGGAAAGACGTGCAGGTCTTGTCTCTCGTCAACACGACCTCCGGCCCGCTCGGGGTCAACGGCAATGCGGGCAGCGCGATCAGCAAGGGCGTGGAATGGACCCTTACCTGGGCGCCCCTGGCGGGCTTGCGGCTGAACGCAACCGGCAGCTACCAGGATTCCAGGATCTCGCAGAACGCGCCGGGTCTCGGTGCTGCCGACGGTGACTTCCTGCCCTATGTTCCCTACCTGAACAGCAGCGTGAACGTGGATTACGGGTGGACGGTGCTCGACCGTTACAGGGCCTATGTTTCAGGCACCTGGACCTACACCGGCCAGCGCTACACCGGTTTCGTCGCGCCGCCCTCCAACCAGGTCACCGAGTCGCACGTGCAGCTACCGGGCTATAACACCGGGTCGATCCGTGCGGGACTCGAGGACGACCATTATGGCCTTGAACTCTACCTCAACAACATCAGCGACACGCGCGGCATCGCCACGTACACCAGCAATGACGGTGCCGGCCAGACAGGCCAGGAGACCATCATCCAGCCGCGTATCATAGGCATGCTGGCGCGGGTCAAATTTTGATCTCGTGCTCGACGGTCGGAAGCACTTCGACTGTTCCAGTCTGCGTGAGATTGCTCTGACGGCGAAGCGAATGAACCATGCCCTGCAGCCTCGAATTGATCCGGACTCTCGCTTTCGATTGGGCTTGCTCCGGTTCAGAACGTGCGCCCCAGCGAGAGCGTCGCGAAATCGCGATCGGCCAAGGCCTGCTGCGTCACCGGTCCGAGGAAATGCGTGAACGACACGCCGAACTGCCAGACCGACCGGTAGGTGGCCGACACGCTCAGCGTGACGTTGCCCACACGCGCGACCTGCCCGGGATCCACGCTCGACCGGCCGGACAAGCCCCATTGCACGCCGACAGGAACCGTCAGGTCCAATTGCGGCAGCACCTGGAAGTATTGCGGGGTGAACACCGCCTCGGCCGCGCAGGAGGACCGTGTCGTGTGCGCCAGGCGGGCGGCGCCGTTGGACTGAACGCCGAGCAGCTCGGTCGTGGACAGTTCGGCATCCACGGTCCCGCCCTGCCATAGCCGGCCGGTCGGTAGCTGCCGCTCATAAGAGGCGACCGCCAGCAAGACCTGCCCGGTGGCATAACCGATCGCTCGTGCCTGGCCTTCCGGACAGGCCGGCGACGTGCCGCAGGCGTGGCCGTCGCCGTCCAGTCCGGTGTTCGCCTGCGGGGCAGCCGGGCCAATGCCGCTGGACACGCCCGCGAACCCCGCGCTGACAAGCGGCATGTGCCTGCGCACGGACAGTTCGCCCGCAAGCGTGCTGTCGCCCAGGTAGGAGCTGGCGCTGACGCCGAGCGTGTCGATGCCGCGCGGAAACACCAGGTGATAGGCGTGATCTTCGGTTTGTACGAAGCCGTTCTTGGAGTCGTAGCGCAGGGCGTAGATGCCGAGATCGACCACGTCGCTGGCGTAGCGCAGCGCCACGCCGAACTGGCCGAAGCCGCCCGGCGTCGCGTCCCTGGCGCGGAACAGCGTGCCGCCGCCGGGCAGGAACGCCCGCTCGCCGCCCACGTCGCCCACGTCGCTGCTGCTGAAGTAGCTTGCCACGCCTGGCGTGCGGTCGCGCCGCCATTCCAGCTGCTCGTAGCCCTGAAACGAGACACCGCTGCCCAGGTCGGCGCGCAGGTAGGCCTGGTCAACCGGCAGGTAGACCTCCTGGTTCTCCACCAGAGGCTGGCTCAGCGCCTTGATCGCGTCGACCGGCGCCTGCCCCGCGGCGATGCCGTCCTGCGGAAAGAACAGGCTCTCGCCCCATAACAGCGATTGGCGGCCGAGCCGGAGCGTGACCGTGACCCCTGCCACGTCGAACCGGTCACGCACGTAGGCGGTGCCGAGTTCCGTCGTCTCCCCCAACAGCCGGCTCGTATCCGCGGGGAATCGGTCTGCCGGTAAGCCCACGGGGTTGAAGGTGGCCGTGTGACGGTCGGCGTCCGCCCGATGATAGACGGCATCGTACCAGCCATCGGTGCTGATCTCGGCGCCGAAGTCGCCGCGCGTGACGTCCAGCACGGAATTGTAGTCCACGCGCTCGGAGATGACGCCGCGACCGAAGGCGCGGTCGCCGTCATCGGTATTCGCGTCCTGCAGCAGGGCTGCGTCCTGGCCGTTGGTGCGCAGCCCGAGCGAGAGACGCACAGTCGTGTCCAGCCTGACGTCGAAGCCGCTGAGCGTGCCGAAATCGGCCGCCTGGGCCGTGCCATGCGCCAGCATGAGCAGCAGAACAGCGCGCGCCTCGGCCAAGAAAGGCAGACACGCTACAGGCCAGGCTTGCGGACGCAGCTTGGTTGGACGATCCCCCGTGCAGGGCCTGCCGGAGTAGGATATGCCGAGATCAACCATCGCTTTGCTTCTGGCTGCCTGGCCTGCGGCTGCCGCGGTGCCCGCGCAACAGGCGGCCGCCTTGCACGGCGCGCTGACGCCTGTCGGGGCGGAGCGCGCCGGCAACGCCCAAGGAACCATCCCCGCCTGGACCGGCGGTCTGGCTGCGCCGCTGCCGCCCGGCGGTCGCCCCACCATCGCACCGGCGCCGTTTGCCGGCGAGGCGAAGCTGTTCACCATCGACGCTGCCAACGTCGCCACGTATGCAGATCGGTTGCCGCAGGGCGCGCTGGCCCTGTTCCGCCGCTTCCCCGACTACCGCATGCATATCTACCCCACACACCGCACGGCAGCCCTGCCGCAAGCTGTCTACGACGCGATCGCGCGCAACGCGACCCGTGCCCACGCGGCGCCCGACGGCATCGCATACGGCGTTGCCGATGCTGCCGGCGGCGCGCCGTTCCCGATCCCCGCCAACGGGGCGGAGATCGTCTGGAACCACATCCTCGCTTTCTGGGGCGCCGCGCGTGAGGACCACATCGATACCTACGTCGCCGCCGGTGACGGCAGCATCGTGCAGACTGCGGGCTACAGCGAGGTCTCGGACTTTCCCTATTACGCACCGAATGCCACGCCCGACAGCATCGGCCGCTACTACTTCAAGACGCGGCGCCTGCAGGACGCGCCGCCCGCCAGCGTCGGCGAGGGCTACGTCGCCTGGCAACCGCTGGACGTCGGCGCCGACCGCTTCGTCGCCTGGCGCTACCTGCCCGGCGAACATCGCGCCCGCAAGGCGCCTTCGCTCTCTTACGACACCCCGGATCCCGGCAGCTCCGGCTATGAGGCGTTGGACGAGTACTACCTCTTCTTCGGCGGCCAGGACCGCTACGTGTTCCGCATCCTCGGCAAGAAAGAGATGTTCGTTCCGTACAACAACAACGCCATCGCCCATCATCCCGCACGCGATGCGATGGCGCCGCTGCACGCCAACCAGGACGCGCTGCGTTACGAGCTGCACCGCGTCTGGATCGTCGAAGGCACGCTGGCGCCGGGCGCGCACCACGTGGCACCGCGGCGGCGGCTGTACATCGACGAGGATACCTGGATGGCCGAATATGCCGAATCCTGGGATGAGGACGGCCGGCTATGGAAGTTCGGGCAGGCGACGATGATGGTGCTGCCGCAGCTTCCCGCCGTGATCGGCGGCAGCAGCTTCTTCTACGACCTGTTGCAGGGCGGGTACTGCTTCGATTTTGTGGTGTCGCCGGCAGCGGATTATGTCATCACCCCGATGCACCGCGCCGATGTGTTCGGGCCGGAGGCGCTGGCGGCTAATTCACTTCGCTAGGCTGTCGCGGACCTACGCGAAAAGTCCTGCGCTGCACCGAGCGGCCCCGGATTTACTTGGCACCTGCAAACAGCCGCAGATACGCCCGCACCAGAAAGTTCCTGGCCCCTTTTCTCAAACGAGGACTGCCTCCTTTCTCGCTCATCCAAACCCGAAAGAACGATAGGCATCAAAGATTCAACGCTGCGTAGGCTGTGCTCGCGACGCGCATCATCTCGCCCGCCGACATCGGCGCTATGATCACCGCGCCCACAACGTCATCCTGCCACACGCACACGCGGGACGGGCCGGCCTTCAACAGGTCGAACCGCACCGTGCCGTCCGACGGGCGCACGTAGATCGTCAACCGCCGGCCTTTCGGATCGCGGTAATCCAGCTGCGCCGAGCGCGCGTCGTTGACCTCCATACGCGCGAGGTGGAAGCCGAAATGCGCAAGGTCCGGCGCGCGCACCTTCAACCCGAGTGCGGCAGCAAGCCGTTGATCCTGCGCGATGCCTCCCGCGCCACTCACGGGCATGCCCGCGCGCAAGCCGTCAGCGCGCGCCGTCAGCGCGTCCTTGAGGATGCCGTCGCCCCTCGGCCACAGCAGGGCGGCACCTGCGCCAGCGGCCACAACGGCCGCCGCACCCACGGCCATCGCCCGGCGGCGCGGCAGGGTGGCGCGTGTTTGCGTCACCGCTTCTATCCGGGCCTGCCAGGCCGGCGGCATGGATTGGCCCATGATCCCGATCAGCGCCTGCCGCAGGGCGTCGCGGTCTGCCGCGTAGGCTGCCACGCGTGTCGCCAGCGTCAGGTCCTGGTGCAGTATACCGGCGACCTCCTCGCGGCGCACGGGATCGAGCAACTCGTCCACGTAGGCGTGGATCTCGTCCTCAGTCGGGTAGGTCGGGCCAGTCATGACGGCCGCCTGAACGGCACGGGGGCGCGAACCGGCGCGCCCTGCTCCATAAACGTGCGCAGTTGGTCACGCGCCCGGGCGAGGCGGGACATCACCGTACCGACAGGCACCCCCATTTCGTCGGCTGCGTCCCGATAGCTCAAGCCTTCCACCCCGCCGAGCATCAGTACCTGCCGGTGCTGCGCGCTGAGCTAAGACGTGGCGCGCCGCACCTCCTGTGCCTCGTGCTGGCGATCGGGTGGCACCACGTTGCCTGGGCTGTTCTCCACCGCCTCGAGTTGCACGCTCTCACCACGCTGCCTCATCTGCCTGCGGTCGTCTATGAACAGGTTATACAGGATGGAGCGCAGCCATCCTGCCAACTTGTCCTCGCCTTGCAGCGTCTCCACCCGACGAAGCGCGCGTTCGATACAATCCTGCACCAAGTCGTCCGCCGCCGGCACGCTGCCCGACAGCCCCAGCGCGTAGCGGCGCAGGGCTGGCAGGTGGGCGACCATCGTCCGCCCAAGGCGCGCATTCCTCTCCATCGCCCGCGAACCCGGTCAGCCGTGGCGCCCCGCATCGTCTCCACCCGTCCGCGTCCGGCACCCGTTCGTCATCGCGTTCCGCCTTCTGCACGTCGCCATGGTTCTAAGGACGGCCAGGAGCGCAGGTTATTCCAACGTCCCTCACCCTTGTTTTCTGGCCGTCGTCGAACAGGCGTGCCTGCGGCAGGCTCCTGCTGGACAACGCTGTGCCTCACATGGCGAGGAGCGCCACCCGCGCCGCTCTATTCCAGTTCAGCCCGTTGCGGCCGGGGAGAAGGTCTGTGCTCCCTTGGTCACAGTGGTCTGCAAGAATATGTCTTCGGCCACGGCTGTCATCGTTCCGTCATAATAATCCCGCCGATGAAATATAAGGTGCGCGCGCCGCTGAGTATGGGCGGAACGACTGCTTCGGAGAGACCCTCATGGGCCTGCGTCTGTCCCGCTCGAGCCTGCTGCTCGCGTCCGCCCTGACCTTGACCGCGGCCGGCTCGGGCCATGCGCAAGCCCAGGATGGCAGCTCTCAGCTCGGGTCCATCGAGAAGCAGATACAGGCCCTGCAGGCCGAGCTGCACCGCATGAAAGCTGAGATGGCGGCTCGAAACCGTGAGCTGCGAGCGGCCCAATCCGGGGCTTCGCGCGCGTACACGCCGCCGGTAACACAGTTGGCACCGGTGATGCCGCAGATACCGGCCGGTTATGCGCTCGTACCGGCCTCGCCCGGCTCAGCACCCGGGTCGGTCGTGCTCGCGCGGGCCGAGCCACCCCCGCCGCGGCTGCCGCAAGGCACATTCCAGGTCGGTAGCGCCACAGTGTTGCTCGGTGGCTTCATCGAAGCGTCCAGTATTTTCCGGTCAAGGAACGAAGTGACCGACATCGCCTCCAGTTTCAACACGATCCCCTTGAACTACCAGGTCCAGGGGCATGAGACCGAGTTCCACGAGAGCGCGCGCCAGTCGCGCGTCTTCGGCACCGTCACGGAAAATCCAGATGAGGTGACCAAGCTGCGCGCCAACGTCACTGTCGACTTTCTAGGGGGCGCCCCGACGTCCAACTACAATGAGAGCAACAGTTGGGTGCCGCGTCTGCGCGAGGCCTGGGCGGCATACAACCGCAGCGACTGGGGTTTCCAGGTGGTGGCGGGCCAGACCTGGTCGATGGTTGTACCGAACAAGCTCGGCGTGGACCCGATGAACGTCGTTATTCCGCTGACGGTGGACGCGCAGTACGTGCCCGGCTTCAACTGGGCTCGCCAGGCGGGATTGCGGGTGGCCAAGAGCTTCGTTGGCGACCAGTACTGGCTGGAGGCGGGCATCGAAAGCTCGGCGACCATCTACTCCCAGACCAGCATTCCCAGTTCGCTCGGCACGATCAACGTAAGCAATCCGGGCGTGGGCATCGACGGCACAGGAAGCAACTCCGTGACCTCGGTCGTCACGGGCGTGACGACGACGGGGGGCAAGTCCACGACCACGACCGCGAACGTGCTGACGCCGGGCCTCACCACCGACGACATAGCCCCAGACGTGCTGGTCAAGGCGACGGCCGATTACAACATCGGCCATCTCGAGGCGTATGGCCTAGGCCGCGTGTTCCATGATCGCCTGAGCCAACTCGGCACGGGCGAAAGCAGGACGCATTTCGGCGGCGGCGGCGGCGCGGACGCCGTCATCCACGTCGTTCCGAAGATGCTCGATTTCCAGGTCAGCGGCCTGGCGGGCGAGGGGATCGGCCGCTACGGTGCCGGCCAGTTGCCGGATGCCACGGTCGGCAGCAAGGGCCAGCCGGTCCCCATACCCGAATGGACCGCCCTGCTCGGCCTGGTCGGCCATCCCAGCAAATCGTTCGACATCTACGGCTATCTTGGCACCGAACAGGCCTCCCGCCGCTCCTTCAACGTGACGTCGGAAGGCAAGACCACAGGCTACGGTTACGGCAACCCTCTGTACAGCAATACCGGTTGCGAGACCGAACTGAGCCCCGCCAGCACCTGCGTGGCCAACACCCAATCGCTCACCCAGGCCGCGGTCGGCGCCTGGTACAAGTTCGTGCATGGCAGCTATGGAACGATGCAGATCGGACCGGAGTATTCCTACACGCACCGCGCGATCTTCCAGGGCGTAGGCAAGACGCCGAGCGCCAACGAGAACACGTTCTTTCTCAGTTTCCGCTACTACCCGTTTCAGTAACGGCGCAAGCTCGGCCGACATCGACAGGACGGGCGCGGACGTTTCTGGATACTCATCTGCCGTCTTGGCACCTTCGGCCAGCCGCGTTTAGGCGCTTGTGATGCCGAACTGCACTTGCGTTCGTTTAGCAGACCGTAATACCCGTGCGAATATAACGCATCGGGGTCGGTATGCCACGCATCATCACTCAGACTGTCTTGCTGGCCGCCAGCCTCGCCCTTGCGTGGCAGCGGGCGAGCCTGGCGCAGACGGCGCAGGTGCGGCCGCTCGATCTTACGCTCGCATCCAGCCAGGCCCCGCCGCCATCCGACGCGCCTTCCACCCCGGCATCCGGCATTTTCGGCGGCCTCTCGGACTATTTCGATAACTGGTTTACCCGGGTCGAGGCGGCGCAGGCCAGCCAGCCGCACTGGATCACCCCGCTGGTCACCGTTACCCCGCGGCTGGAACAGGAAGTCCGCTACGACCAGTTCTGGGAAACCCGCGGCAACGGATCGACCCTTGACGTGTTCGACGGCAACAAGGGCCTCGAACTGATCCCCACGGAAACCAACGAGGTTCTGGTCAACCCGCCTGCCTACCAATACAAGGATCGCACAGGGCATCCGGCGAACGGCTGGCTCGACGACCAGCTCCTCGTCGTCAAGCAGCGCCTGTTCAGCGGTAACGAGGAGCACGGCAACTACATCGTCACCGCCTTCCTCGGCCTGACGGCGGCGTCCGGCAACGCGGCGTTCACCAACAAGAACTGGGTCGTCACTCCTACCATCGCCGGCGGCAAGGGCTGGGGCGATTTCGATATCCAGGCGACCACCGGTATCGCCATTCCGTTCAAACATCAGAATACGGTAGGCGACTCGATCCTGACGAACGTGACGTTGCAGTATCATCTGCTGACGTACTTCTGGCCTGAGTTCGAGATCAACAACACCTACTGGGCAGATGGCAAGCAGAGGGGCGGCAAGGACCAGGTGCTGCTCACGCCGGGCATCATCCTGGGCCGATTCGTGATCTACAAGCGTGTCAAGGCGATCATCGGCGGAGGCTACCAGTTCGCGGTGGCTCCCAAATACGTTGACACGACGGAACAGACCCCAGCCTACTACAAGAACTGGATACTGACCGCACGTATCAGTTTCTGACATCATCCGCGTGACGGAGCATCGACCCGCATGGCCCGCTCTCCGTCGAAGATCCGTCATCCGGACCGGATCGGCTTGCACCTGCGGGTGGTGGTCGGACATGGCGTGGCGTTCGGCCCCGGGCGTGCAGATCTGCTCGAGGGCATCCGCGACCTGGGCAGCATCGCGGCGGCCGGCCGGCTGATGGGCATGAGTTACCGGCGCGCCTGGACCTTGGTCGAGGCGACCTCGGCCGAGTTCGGCGGGCCGATCGTGGCCGCCACGCCGGGCGGGGCGTCGGGCGGCCGGTCGGAGCTTACCGAACTCGGACTGACCGTGCTGGAGCTTTACCGGCGCTTGGAGGCCAAGGCGGCCGAAGCCGTCTCCGGCGAGCTGTCCAGGCTGCAGGCGCTCGCCGCTGCCCCAAGGTCCGACAGGATTCCGGGTCGCTAAGCCCGGTTCCACCCATCATCGGCCAAAGGCCGGTCTGGCTGGCTTTCGTCCGCGATAGCCGCCCGTCCAGCGCGGGCCGGGACGGGCTCAGTTGAACGGAAAATAGCGGAAGCTGAGGAACAACATGTTGTTGTCGGTCTGCGGGGTGGGCCCGACGCCCTGGAAGACGAACCGGCGGGTGTAGGAATACTGCAAGCCGGCCTGCAAGGTGCCGTAGGACCCTTTGAGGAAACGATACCACGCGCCGACGGTGCCCTGTACCACGCCAGACGTGTTGGCAGCGCACGTGCTGGCGGGCGAGAGCTCGACCTCGCAGCCCTTGTTGTCGTAGAGCGGGTTGCCGTAGCCGTAGGCGGTGGTGACCCCCTTGACCGTGTTGTCGAAGTAGCGGGCCGAGACCTGGTCGGTTCCGATGTAGCCGTACAGGTCCATTGCGGGCGTCGGGTGGCCGATCAATCCGGCCAGCGCCTCGTAGCCCGGCAGTGAGACCGGCTGTCCGTGGCTGCCTATCGTGGCGTCCGGCAGCTGGGTCGGGTCGTAGCGGCTGATGCCCCTGCCTGCCAGTCCGCTGATCTGGAAGTCCAGCAGCTTGGGGATGATTCGTATCAGCGCCGCCGCGCCGCCGCCGCCGCCGAACAGCGTGTTGCTCTGCCCCGTGCCGAGCTGGCTCAGGCGATCGTGGATGACGCGTCCCATGCCGAACGCCTCGAGGTGCGCGCGGTCGTAATCGGCTGTCGCCTTGACGATCACGTCTGGCGCTATGTCGTCGGAGATGTTGCCGGGCGTGAGCACGTTGGTGGTCGTGGTGGTTGTCTTGCCGCCGGCGGTGGTGACCGTGTTGACGACGCTGGTCGTGGCATTGCTGCCGGTTGCGTCGATGCCGACGCCGGGGTTGCTGACGTTCAGCGTGCCGAGCGTGCTCGGGATCGAGGTGTTGCCGTATATGGTCGCCGGGTTCTCGAAGGAGGCTGCAATCCTGTACTGGCCGTCGTTGAAACTCTTCATGAAGCGCAGCTGCGCCTGCCTGGCATAGGTAAACCCGGGCAGGTAGTTCGGATCGATCGTCTGTGGCGGGTTCACGTTCAGCGGGTCCATCCCGACCCGGGTCATCGTCAGCAGCGACCAGGCCTGGCCGGCCAGCACCTCAAAGCCCAGGTCGCTGCGGTCGTAGGATGCCCAGGCCTCGCGAAGACGCGGCACCCAGCTGTTGCTCTCGTTGTAATTCGACGTCGGGGCGCCACCCTGGAAATCGACCGAGACGTACGCCCGAAGCTTGCTCACTTCGTCCGGGTCGGCCGTGACCAAGCCGGTCAGACGGCTGGTTCGGGCGCTGAGATGGAACTCGCTCTCGTGATACTGGGGCGTGTACCTCTCGGGAATGCCGGTGGTGAAGTTCGATTGGATATCGTCCACGCTATTGCGCGAGCGATAGACCATGTCCGCCGTCAGATAGCCGCCGAGCGTCACGGTGGCAGCGCCGACCTGGAAGGTGCCGATCGGCAGCTTCTTGGGCGGCGGCTCGGCGCGGGCCAGGACGACCGAACCAGGGGCGGAGCCCGGCGATGCCGGCACTAGGGCGTAGCCCGCGGGGATCTGCGGCATCACCGGTGCCAGCTGGGTGACGGGGGGTGTGTAGGCTCGGGCGGACGCGGCTTGCCTGGCGGCGGCGAGCTGCCGGTCCCGCTCGGCCGCCTCCTGCTTCACGTGGCGCAACTCGGCCTTCAGCGCGGCAATCTGTTTCTCGATGGCCGACAACTGGTCGGACGAGACCTGCGCGGCGGCGGCGGACACGTCCAGCACCGTCGCGCACAACGCGGTGGCCGCGACAAGCGCCGCGCGCACGGCGCGGCCACCGCGGGCCGGGAGCGGGCCGAAGTCGCCTTCGTCCGCTCGGCCTGGCATGGTTATCGCTCGCATCTTCCGCTCCCGTCTGACGTGCCGCCCAGGATGCCGAGGGACCCCGACATTTACGGACAGGAAATGAAAAGCACGTCAGTTACATACTGGTCAACTATGATAAGGCGGCCACAGGAACACGGGTGCGCCGAGTGATCCCCATGCAACACTTTCCGCCGACCGACGGGGCCGATCGGCCCACCGGCCGGCGTCCGGGCCGCATCCAGGCAGGTCGCCCGGGTCAGCACGATCCAGACCTGCGGGGCTTGTCAGAGCTGCCAGATCGTTTCCCGACGCGTCACACGAGCTGTTGGCGGACGTCTTCGTAGGTCTTTTCCGTCAGCGTTGCTGCACCATCCATAAGGCGGTCCAACGCCGCGATGCTCGCCTGCGCGCGGGTTCGGTCGGTCAGCAGCTTCGCGTTGACGAGCACGTTCAGCGCCGAGCTGCGCAAGCCTGCATGGGCCGCCAGCACGGCTACGCCGCCATCGCTGACAACGGATTTGTTGCCCTTCGCGGACGCTTCCACCGCGAGATCGATCGCTTCACGGCACAGGCGGGCACAGTCGAGCGGCGCCGCGATGGCCGAACCCAGTGCGTCCTGTATCGCGGCCTCGCGTGCGGCCACGTCCTCTTCGGCCTGTTTCGGCATGCCGTAGGCGCGCATCAGCGTGTCGAAGGCCAGGGCGTCCGCGTCGACCGCTTCGGCCAGCCTGGCACGCAGCGCGTCGGCGCGCGCGAGAAGCTGCTGCATGTCGGCTTCCACAGCAGCGTACTTCTTCTTGCCGATGGTGAGATGGGCGACCATGCCGGAGAGGGCGGCACCGACCGCGCCGAGCACCGCGGCCGCACCGCCGCCACCGGGCGTGGCCGCCTTGCTTCCGAGCTCGGCAAGGAACGCGCTCATCGGCAGGTCACGGACGGTCGTCACGCCATCTCCTTCGCGATGGCCAGGATGTTCTCCGCATCCAGGACAAGGTCGTTCCGCTCGAACAGCTTGCCGATACAGGCGCGATGCAGGCGTAACTTCAGGCCGCCGATGCCCAGCGCGCCGAAGGCGAGCTTGCCGTCGTAGTCGCGTGCCTTGTCGCTCGCAGCGATACCACCGACGCCGAACGGCGGCTCCGGGTTCACATCGGCGACCTGTTGCACCGACGCGATCGATTGCCAGTCGGCCTGCGCGATCAGCTGACGTCCGATCGCGCCCGCCGCATAGATGATGGCGGACCCCTGGGCCGCGCGGGCGCGCGCCGCATCGTCGGGCGCTTCCATCGCAGCGATCGGCACGCCAAACCGTGCACCGACGGCAGCGGCGGCGGCTTGCGTCTTGTCCAGCTTGCGTCCGGTGATCGCGACGTCCGCACCTTCGAGCGCCAGCATCGCCGCGACACGCATGCCTACCGGTCCGGTCCCGCCCAGCACGATGGCGCGTTTGCCGGCCAGCGGAGACGACTTGGCAAGAAGCGCCACGCCGGCGGCGGCGGTCGTGTTGGCGCCGTTGCTGTCCAGCATCACCGAGACCCGAAAGCCGCCGTAGAATTTTGCGAGCACGGCGTCCAGCAGCTCGTCGCCGGCTTGCATGCTGGCGCCGCCCAGGAACACGGCGGTGAAGCGTTTCTCCTTGGCGCCGCGGGTGAAGATCGCGCCCTCGATCAGGCCGCCGACGGCCCCAGGCGTCACGCCGGAATGCCCGATCACGTGATCCGCGCCGCCGTCATAGCCGACCACGGTATCGAAGGCGCTGGGGTGCGCGTCCGTATCCAGCTGGAACAAGAGCTTGGCTGTCATAGTCTAATGTGTTTCCGGAATGTGGAGTGCTGGCCTACGCCAACACGTTGCGCGGCGTTCCGGCCATAAACGCCTCGATGTTGTCGGTCAGCTGATCGGCCAGGATCTGCATCGCCTCCTGACTGGCCCAGGCGACATGCGGCGTGATGATCAGGTTCGGAATGCCCGCGTCGAGCAGCACGTTGCCGTGGCGCGGCGGCTCCTCCGTCAAAACGTCGAAGCCGGCGCCTGCAAGTTTGCCCGCGCGCAACACATCCGCCAGCGCCCGCTCGTCCACCAGGCCGCCGCGCGCGGTGTTGATCAGGATGGCGTTGGGCTTCATGCGCGCCAGCGCCGAGGCATCGATCAGGTTGCGGGTGTCCTCGGTCAGCGGCGCGTGCAGCGTGATCACGTCGCTGTCGCGCAGGATCGTGTCGAAATCCACCAGTCCTTCCTGCGCGAACGCGTCGTGGGCGATGACGCGCATGCCGAGCGCCTCGGCGCGCCGGCCGACCGCCCGGCCGATCGCGCCGTAGCCGATGATGCCCATGGTCGAGCCTGCGATGTCCCCGATCGGGTGGGTCAGGAAGCAGAACTGGCGCGACTCCTGCCACGTGCCGCGCCGCACGTCGTTCGCGTAGGCGAGAAGGTTGCGACGCAGCGCGAACATCAGCGCCAAGACGTGTTCCGGCACCGTGTTGAACGCGTAATTGCGTATGTTCACCACCGTAACGCCGGCAGCCTTAGCGGCCGGCCTGTCGATGACATCGGTGCCGGTTGCGGCCACCGCGATCAGTTTCAGGTCGGGCAACCGGCGCAACGTCTCGCCGGTGATCCGCACCTTGTTGGTGATGCAGATCGCCGCACCTTGCAGCCGCTCGGCGACCTGCCCGGTATCGGTCACTTGGTGTTCGACGTAGCGATGCGGAAAGCTGGGTGGGCGGAGCCGTGCCGCCAGCGTCTCGCGGTCGAGAAAGACGATCAGCGGGTCCATCTGCCGGCGACGCCGTGGGCTACTCGGCCGCCTTGGCCAGGCTTTGCGCATCCCCGCGTCGGTAATGCTCCTCGGCCGCCGCGGCGCCGCTACCGGGCTTGACGTCGATGCCGACGTCGCGCATCGCCATTTCCGAGCCGGTGATGGCGGCAAGGCACATGAGTTCGTTCAGGTCGCCCAGGTGGCCGATGCGGAACAGCTTGCCGGCCACCTCGCTGAGCCCCGTGCCGAGCGCCAGGTTGTAACGCTTGAACGCGCGCCTGATCACGTCGGCGCCGTCGAAGCCGTCCGGCATCATCACCGCGCTTACCGTGTCGCTGTACCATTTCGGCTCCCGGGCGCAGAGCTTCAGGCCCCAGCCGTCCAGGACCGCCGCACGCACGCCGCTGGCCAGGTAGCGGTGGCGCGCGAAGACGTTCTCCAATCCTTCCTCGAACAGCATGGCAAGCGATTCGCGCAGGCCGTAGAGCATCGGCAGCGACGGCGTGTATGGGAAGTAGCCGTCCTTGTTGGACTTCATCATGTCGTCGAAATCGAAGAAGGAACGGCGGAGCGGGTTGTTTGCGCGGGCGTTCTTCTGAGCGTCCAACGCCTTGCCGCTGACACAGCACAGGCCCAGCCCAGCCGGCAGCATCAGGCCCTTCTGGCTGCCGGTGATGGCACCGTCCACGCCCCACTCGTCCATCCGGAAGTCGATCGACCCGATCGAGCTGACACCGTCGACGAACAGCAAGGCGGGGTGGCCCGCGGCGTCAATGGCGCGCCGGATTGCGGCGACGTCGCTTGTGACGCCCGTGGCCGTCTCGTTCTGCACCACCATGACCGCCTTGATCGCGTGCGCCGTGTCGGCCCTCAGCGCGTCGTGGATGCGCTCCGGCGAGGCGCCGGTTCCCCATTCCTCCTGCTGGACGACCGCATCCAGACCGTGGCGCCGGGCCAGGTCGATCCAGAGATGGCTGAACTGTCCGAAGCGCGAGGACAGAACCCGATCGCCCGCGCTGAGCGTGTTGACCAGAACCGCCTCCCACGCGCCCGTGCCGGTCGCGGGGAAGATGAACGGCGTGCCCGTGGCGGTCTTGAACAGCTTCCTGAGGCCGGCGAACAGCGGCAGCGCCAGGTCAGGAAACGCCGAGCTGCGATGGTCCTCCATCGCCACGCGCATGGCATTCAGGATTCGGTCCGGGACGTTGGTCGGACCTGGAATGTGCAAAAAATGGCGTCCCGGCATCGAGCTTCCCCTATAATGTCCGTGTCGAGCGGTACGCGCTGGCAGCACGGGTGTTCGCTCGCGGCGTAAAACAAGCGATCTTGCGGCTTAGAACAACCCGGTAATTAGTCCTGCCGGCGACAGGGCGATGCTGTTTGCTGCCGGCACTTTCGGCAGACCGGGCATCGTCATTATCTCGCCGCAGATGGCGACGATGAACTCCGCTCCCGCCGACAGCCTCACGTCACGCACCTGCAGCACGTGGCCGCTTGGCGCGCCGACCTGCTTGGGATCCGTGCTGAAACTGTATTGCGTCTTGGCCACGCAGATCGGCAGATGGCCGAAGCCGTCGGCCTGCAATTCGTCGAAACGTTTCCTCACGCTGGCATCGGCCGCCACCTCGCCGGCGTCGTAGATTTCGGCGGCGATCGTGCGCAGCTTGTCCCACGGCGTCATGTCGTCGGGGTAGAGAGGGCGGAACTCGGCCGGGGCGGCGTCAACCTGTTCGACGACGGCGCGTGCGAGCGCTTCCGCGCCGGCGCCACCATGCGCCCAATGATCCGCAACGATGCAATGCACGCCGAGGCCATCGCAGAGCGTGCGCAACCTGTCCATCTCGGCCTCGGTATCTGCGCTGAAGCGGTTGACGGCCACCAGAGGCGGCACGCCGAACTTGCGGAGGTTGCGAACGTGGCGCTCGAGGTTGGCAAAGCCGCGTTCCACGGCGTCGGCATCTTCGCGCTTGAGCAGGTCCTTGGCCACGCCGCCATGCATCTTCAGTGCGCGTATCGTTGCCACCAGCACCGCGGCGGATGGCGACAGCCCCGCGCTCCTGCACTTGATGTCGAAGAACTTCTCGGCGCCGAGATCGGCGCCGAAGCCCGCTTCCGTCACGACGTAATCCGCCAGCTTCAGCGCCGTGCGGGTGGCAATGACGCTGTTGCAGCCGTGCGCGATGTTGGCGAACGGACCGCCATGGATGAAGGCGGGGTTGTGCTCCAGCGTCTGCACGAGGTTGGGCGACAGCGCGTCGCGCAGCAGCGCAGCCATCGCACCGGCCGCATCCAGATCGGCCGCGCGCACGGCTTTGCGGTCGCGCGTCGTGCCTACGATGATGTTGGCCAGCCGGCGCTGCAGGTCTTCCAGATCACGCGACAGGCAGACGATCGCCATGATTTCGGAGGCGACGGTGATGTCGAACCCGTCCTCCCGCGGGTAGCCGTTCGAGATGCCGCCGAGCGAGGAGACGATCTGGCGAAGCGCGCGGTCGTTCATGTCCAGCGCGCGGCGCCAGCTCACCCGCCGTGGGTCGATCCCCAGAGCGTTGCCCCAATAGATGTGGTTGTCCACCAGTGCGGCCAGCAGGTTGTTGGCCGACGTGATTGCATGAAAATCACCGGTGAAATGCAGGTTGATGTCCGTCATAGGCACCACCTGGGCGTAACCGCCGCCGGCGGCCCCGCCCTTCATGCCGAAGCACGGGCCGAGAGAGGGCTCCCGCAGGCAGGCGACGGTCTTCTTGCCGATGCGGTTCAGCCCGTCCGACAGGCCGACGGTGGTCGTGGTCTTGCCCTCGCCGGCCGGCGTCGGCGTGATCGCGGTAACGAGGATGAGCTTGCCGTCCGCACGGTCGTCGAGGGAGCGGACGAAAGGCAGATCCAGCTTCGCCTTGGTGTGCCCGTACGGCTGAAGGTGTTCTGCCTCGATGCCGAGGCGCTCGCGCGCGATGTCGAGGATCGGTAGCAAGGTCGCGGCCTGCGCGATGTCGGCGTCGGACCTGGTGTCACGATGCTGGTCGTGCACCGACGTGGTGCCGGAATCCGGTCTGTTCATTGCTGGCGCGTCCACGTGTCCTCCGTGTCGCCGACGGGCCAACGGGCCGTCAGCTCTTGCCACGTCCTCATGCCGGACGAACGGCCTGGGGTGGCTTTACGATCGATGGCTCAACGGTAGATCGGAAACCGTTCGCACAACGCCAGCACGCGCGCGCCCACGTCACGCTCGACCTGATCGTTCGCCTGCCCGCCTGCTGCCGCAAGCCCGTCCATCACTTCGGCGATCATGTCTCCCACCATGCGGAACTCGGCAGGGCCGAAGCCGCGGGTGGTGGCTGCCGGGCTGCCCAGGCGAATCCCGCTGGTGATCGCAGGCTTGGCCGGATCGAACGGGATGGCGTTCTTGTTGGCGGTGATATGGGCCCGTTCGAGGGCCGCTTCGGCCGCCTTGCCGGTAACGCCCTTTGGCCGCAGATCGACGAGCACGAGGTGGGTGTCGGTGCCGCCGGTGACGATGGCGAGCCCTGCCTTCACGAGGGTATCGCCCAACGCCCGTGCGTTCTCCACCACCGCCTTCTGATAGACGCGGAACTCCGGCCGCAGGGCCTCGCCGAAGGCGGCTGCCTTGGCCGCGATCACGTGCATCAGCGGGCCGCCCTGCAGGCCGGGGAACACCGCGGAGTTGAACTTCTTGCCCAGCTCGGGGTCGTTGGACAGGATCATGCCGCCGCGGGGGCCGCGCAACGTCTTGTGGGTCGTCGTCGTGACGACGTGGGCATGCGGCAGCGGGCTTGGGTACAGGCCGGCCGCCACCAGCCCGGCGAAATGCGCCATATCGACCAGGAACATCGCGCCGACCTCGTCGGCGACCGCGCGGATGCGCGCAAAATCGATGATGCGCGGATAGGCGGAGCCACCGGCGATGATCATCTTCGGCCGCTCGCTGCGCGCCAGCGCCTCCAGCTCGTCGTAGTCGAGCAGCCCGTCATCCCGGCGGACGCCATACTGGACCGCATGAAACCACTTGCCGGACAGGTTCGGTGCGGCGCCGTGCGAGAGGTGGCCGCCGGCGGCCAGGCTCATGCCAAGGATCGTCTCGCCAGGCTTCAGCAACGCCAGGAACACGGCGCCATTCGCCTGGGCTCCGGAATGCGGCTGTACGTTGGCATAGGTGCAACCGAATATCTTGCAGGCGCGATCGATCGCCAGCTGTTCCGCGCGGTCGACTTCCTGGCACCCGCCATAGTAGCGGCGGCCAGGATAGCCCTCGGCATACTTGTTGGTCAGAACGCTGCCTTGAGCTTCGAGCACGGCCAGGGACACGATGTTTTCGCTGGCGATCAGCTCGATGCCGTCCTGCTGGCGAACCAACTCGGCCTGCAGCGCGTCGGCAAGTTCGGGGTCGGTCTCCGACAGTGAGGCGGAGAAGAAACGGTCCGACGCTGGACTGATGCGCTGCTCGTTCATGAAAATCTCCCTGGCATCAAGGCCGCGCCGCTATCGAAATCCTTGCTCCACGATGACCCCGGTGTGCACAGATCGAAGCGGTCATGCAGGTCTCGGCCGATGTCCCGCACCGCCTTTTAGCCTTACACTTCATACAAGGGGGATCCGGCCGCGACAATACGCCCTTGGGCGCAGGCCACGACATTCCTGTCGGTCGGCGCCACGATCTTCGGTCGCGCTGGGCGCCGGCGCTGTGCAGACCAACGCCGGGCTACTCCGAGGCGATGGCCGAGGCGTGCAGCAGAATCGGCGCGCGCACCGGTTCGGCCACGTGCGTGCGGGCCAGCACCAGGTAGAAGGCAGGCACGACGAACAGGGTGAACAGGGTGCCGATGGACAGGCCCGATGCGATCACCAGCCCCATGTTGAAGCGGGCCGCCGCCCCCGCCCCGGTGGCGAACACCAGCGGCGCCACGCCCAGCACCATCGCCGCCGTGGTCATCAGGATCGGGCGCAGGCGCAGCAGGGCGGCGTGCTCGATGGCCGCGCGCTTGGTCTCGCCCGCCTCCTGGCGCTCGTTGGCCACCTCCACCATCAGGATGCCGTGCTTGCTGACCAGGCCCATCAACGTCACCAGCCCCACTTCGGAGTAGATGTTGAGCGTGGCGCCGTGCACGCCGAAATAGATGAACAGCAGCGCGCCGCCCAGAGACATCGGCACCGACACCAGGATGATCAGCGGGTCGCGAAAGCTGCCGAACAGGGCGGCCAGCGACAGGTAGATCACCACGGCGGCGAACAGGAAGGTGGTGGCGAAGCCGGACGATTCGTGGGCGAACTGGCGCAACTGACCCGACGTGTCGGTTGCGTAGTCGGGTGGCAGCACGCGGCTGGCTATCGCGTCCAGCGTGCGCCGCACCTGGCTTTGGCTGACACCCGGCAGCGTCACACCGCTGATGGTGGCGGAGTTCATCTGCTGGAAGTGGCTGATCTGTTCGGGCACCACCGAGGTGGCGATGTGGGCCACCGACGAGAGCGGCACCGGCACCCCGCCCACCTGTGCGATGATGTAGCTGTCGAGCTGTTCGGGGTTCAGCCGCCAGCTCCGCTTGACCTCGGGGATCACGCGGTAGGACCGGCCGGCCATGTCGAAATAGTTGACGTAGCCGCCCGAGAGCAGCCCGTTCAGCACCGATCCGATCTGCGACATGTCGAGCCCGAGGGCGGCCACCTTGTCGCGATCGACCACGATCGTCGCCTGTGGCAGGTCGAGCTTGAGGTCGCGGTCGAGATAGGCGAAGATGCCGGTCTTCTTGGCTTCGGTCAGGAAGATTTGCGACACGCCGTCCAGCTCGGTGAACGGCCTGGTCGTCTTGATCACGTAGCCGACCGGCATGTCGCCGTCCGATCCCGGCAGCGACGAATTCAGATAGGCCGCGAAGTTGGCGCCGGCAATCGTCGAAATCTGCGCCTGGAAGCGTGGAAGCACCTGGTTGGTGCTGAGGCTGCGTTGGCCGGGATCCTTCAAGATAAGCGCGCCGCCGAACTCCCCGGGGCCTGCGAACATGTAGGACCGGTCACCCTCCTTCACGTCATGGAACACCTTGCCGATCTGGTCCTGGTAGAGCCGGAGCTGGTCGATGTTGGCGGTGGGGGGCGTGCCGCCACCGACATTGATCTGGCCGTCATCCTCCTGCGGCGCCAATTCGGCCGTCGAGCCGGCGTACAGCAGGTAACTGCCGGCGAAGACCGCCAGCCCGGCCGCCACCACCACGGGGCGGAACCGCAACGCCAGGCGCAGCGCCGGGCGGTAGGCGCGCTGCATGGGCGAAAGACGGTGCCTGGGCTTCGGACGCACCTCCTGCTTGAGCAGCACGCTGCACATCATCGGCGACAGCGTCAGCGCCAGCACCGCCGACACGGTCACGCTGCCGACCAGCGTCAGCGCAAACTCGCGGAACAGCGCGCCGGTCAGCCCGCTGCGCAAGGCGATGGGAACATAGACCGCAATCAGCACGACGGTCATGGCGATGATCGGCCCGGCCAGGCTGCGCGCCGAACGGATTGCCGCCTCCATGGGCGGCGTGCCCTCGGCCATCTCGCGCGAGACGTTTTCGACCACGATGATCGCGTCGTCCACGACCAGGCCGGTGGCCAGCACCAGGGCCAGCAGGGTGAGCAGGTTGATCGAGAAGCCCAGTGCCCACAGCAGAGTGAACGTGCCGATCAACGAGAGCGGGATGGTGATGACCGGTATCATCGATGCGCGCGCGCGGCGCAGGAACGCGTAGACGACGAGCGCCACGATCACCAGGCTCTCGAACAGCGTCTTGACGACCTCCTTGATCGACGCACGGACGTTGTCGGTGACGTCGTAGGCGATCTCGGTGTTCAGGCCCTGCGGCAGGTTGGCACGTATCGCAGCGTAGCGTTGCTTCAGGCGGCCGATCAGATCGAGCACGTTGGCGTTCGGCACGGGTTCGATATCGACCAGCACGGTGGGCTTGTTGTCGTAGCGGAGCGAGCCGCGGTAGTTGCTCGAACCCAGCTCCACATCGGCCACGTCGCTCAGCCGCACGATCGCGCCGCCCATCTGCTTGACGACGAGGTTGCGGAAACCGTCGATCGTATGAAGGCTCGTGGTGATGCCCAGCGGTATGGTGGTCATCTGGCCGGCCGTCTGCCCGGCGGCGCTGTTGAAGTTGTTGGCCGACAGCGCGTTGGATATGTCGGCCGCCGTCAGACCGTGCGCGGCAAGCTTGATCGGATCGAGCCAGGCGCGCACGGCGAAGTGTTTCTCTCCCCAAATCTGGGCAAGCTGCACGCCCGGCGTCGCCTGCAACTGGGGCAGCACCACACGCTGGAGATAATCGGAAATCTCGGTGGGATTCATGATCGGGCTGCCGAACGCCAGGATCATCGTGTTGCCGTTGCTGCCCACCTGCAATTCGATCGAGGGCGTTTGCGCATCGCGCGGCAGCTCGTCGTGCACGGCGCTGATCTGGGTCTGTATCTCGGTCAGCACGCGGTCGGGGTCTTCGTTCAGCCGGAGATGGGCAGTCACCATGCTCAGACCGGTCAGGCTCTGGCTGGTCAGGTAGTCGATGCCGTCCACCTGGCTGACGGCGTTTTCGATCGGCGTAGTGATGAAGCCGGCCACCGTGCTTGCGTCCGCACCGTAATAGGAGGTGTGGACCTCGATGATGGCGTTGACCGTCTTCGGGTACTGCCGGACGGGCAGCAACTGTTCGGTCAGCACGCCCCCCAGCAGGATGAACAGGCTGATCACGATGCTCAGCACCGGCCGGCGAATGAACAGGTCGGTCAGGCGCATGGCGCTATTCCTCCACGGGGTGCGGATTGGGATCGTTGGCGGGCTGAACGCTATTGTTGACGACCACCTGCGTGCCCTGGTGCAGCTTTATCTGGCCGGAAGTGACGACGACGGCACCCTCATGCAGTCCGGCGGTCACGGCAACCTGGTCGCCGCGCGTGGCCCCCGTCTTGACCAGCACCTGACGCGCGTGGCCGTTCTCGACGACATAGACCAGGCTGCCATACGGGTTGTACACGATCGCCGCGTTGGGCAGGGTGATGGTGCGGTGAACCTCGCCCACGCTCAGCTGCACGGTGGCAAACATGCCGGGCAGCAGCGCACGGTCCGGGTTGGGCGTGCTGGCGCGCAGCTGGGCCATTCGGCTGGCCGGGTCCACCTTGGGGCTGATCGCTTCGATCTTCGCGTCGAAGGCGCGCCGCGGGAACGCGTCCAGGCTCAGTGCCGCGTGCAGGCCTGGGTGAAGACGCGACACGTCCTGTTGCGGGACGTAGAAATCCACATAGAGCGGGTCGAGAGCCTGCAGGGTGACCACCGTTGTTCCGGCGGGCAGATACTGGCCCTGATCGACGACGCGCAGGCCGAGGCGGCCGGCGAACGGGGCGCGCACCACCTTTTCGGCCATCAGCGCCTGTTGCTGGGCGATCTGCGCGCGGGCCGAACGCAGATGGCTGTCATCGGCATCAATGCTGGCCTGGCTGACCGCCTGGGCACGGAACTGCTTGGTGTCGCGCGCCAGGTTGGCAGAAGCCAGGTCGGCGGCGGCCTGCAGGTCGGCCAGTCGTGCGGCGTCGTCGTTGGGGCGCAGGCGCAGCAGCACGGCGCCGGCCGCCACGTCGCGACCGGAGTCGAAATCGACGCTATCGACCACGCCGGAGACCTCGGCGGCGAGGTCCGCGCCGCGCACGGCGCGCAGCGTGCCCACGGCCTGCAGCGTGTCCTGCCAGTCGGTGGCGTGGGCCACCATGGTGGAAACGGTGGCGGGCGGCTCCTGTGCCAAAGCAGGGGTGATCATGAAGAGAAGGCAAGCAGTCCTTTTTTGTAAAAAAGGACCAAGAAACTTTGCTCCATTTGCGCTCGTACCGACAGAACAGAAGTTCTTTGCTTCTTTCTTACAGGAAAGAAGGCGTTGCTTTGCGGATTTCATGGCAACAGCGACCTCAGCAGGTTCTCGGGCGGGGGCGGCACGTCTCGGCGGTTCCACCAGCCACCGCCCAACGCGGTGAACAGCGCGGCGGTGTCGGTGTAGCGCGCGGCCCGGGCGCGAATCAGGCCCAGAACGGCGTTCTGGTACTGCGTCTGCGCCGTCAGCACGGTCAGATAGGCCACGCCGCCGGCGCCGAACTGCAGCTGCGCCAGGCTCAGGCTGCGGGCGGCGGCCCGCTCGGCGCGAACGTTCGCGGCCAGCGCCCGCGCGTCGCCTTCCAGCGCGGTCAGCACGTCGGCCACGTTCTGGAACGCATTGACCACGGTAGCGCGGTAGTTGGCCGCCGCGCTCTGCGCGCTGGCCACGGCGGCACGCTGCTGATGCAGGAGCGTGCCGCCCTGGAAGACGGGGGCGAGCGCTTGGGTCAGCACCTCGAAGATGCCGTTGCCCGGGGTGAAGAAGCCGCCGATCCTGTTGGGCGCCTGGCCAATGAACGCCGTCAGGGTGAATTGCGGCAGACGGTTGGCAATGGCCACGCCGATATTGGCGGTCGCCTGGTGGAGTTGCGCCTCGGCATTGCGTATGTCGGGCCGCTGATCGACGAGGCGGGATGGCAGGCTGACCGGCAACTCGCTCGGCAAGGTCAGGTCGTTCAACGACAGCGCGGGCAGGGCGGCTTCGGCTGGCGTCCGGCCGAGATAGGCGGCGAGCTGGTCGCGCGCCTGCACCATCTGCACCTGCAGCGGCACCACCAGGGCCTGGGTGTTGGCGAGCTGCGATTGCTGGGTCGCCACGTCGGTCCCGGTGGCGCCGCCGAGCTGGAACTGCGTCTGCACGGTGCGCAGCAGGCGCGCTTCGGCATCGATCAATCCCTGTTCTGCGTCGATCTGCGCCGCCAGCGAAGCCTGCGTCACCGCGGCTGTCACCACGTTGGCGGCCAGCATGTTGGCCGCACCCTCCAGCATGAATCGTTGCTGTTCGGCGCGGGCGCGGTCGGCCTCCACGCTGCGGCGCGCCTGGCCCCACACGTCGAAGGTGTAGGAAACGTTGACCTGGGCGTCGTACACCGAGAATACCTGCGAACTGAGCGGACCGCCCGGTGCGGCGCCGCTTTGGGCGGGGCTGATCTCCTGGCGGGTTCGGTTTGCCTGGGCGGAGATGCTGGGCAGCAGCGCACCCTCCTGCGCCAGGGTCGTCTCCTGAGCCTGAAGCAGGGCGGCAACCTGGGACTCCAACGTCGGGTTGTGCGCGAGCGACTGCGCCACCAGCCGGGTCAGGGCGGGCGACCGGAACAGCATCCACCACGCACCGGGGATGTCCCCGCCATAGGCGAAATGCTGGGTCTGACCGGCAGGTCCGCCCGGGTCGGCACCCGCGGTCTTCTCTGGCGGCGCATCTTCGGTGTAGCGGCCGGCAACCGGCGCGGCCGGCCCGCGGAAATCGGGGCCGACCGCACAGCCGGCCAGCAACCCTGCGCCGAGCAGGCAGGCCGGCACGCGGCGCGCGGCCCTTCTGGTGTCACAGCAAGGAATGAGCGGGTCCCTTTGCGCGGGCGCATCGTTGCGCGGTGATATCAGGATGGGATTGCGGCCACCAGGGACCGCAACCGCCTGCACTGGGTGGTGTGTGGATGTCTGCTCTGCACGGTATGTGCCAGAGGTGGGCCGCGCTTAAACTCCTGTTAAAGCTGCGCTAAATGGCCGGTTGTTGCGGGAGGGAACGCCCGGGCCTGGCAGCGCGCCAACATATGGCAAAACGCGCCAGCTTGCAGCAGGGCCGTGCGCGTGAAATGGGCGGACATGGTTGCAGCGACACCCAACACGCTCAGGGGCCGGGCCGGGCCGGTCGCCCAACGGTGTGCGCTGGCCGCCTGCCTCGTGCTGCCCATCGCCTTGCTGCACGCCCGCGCGCTGGCCGAGGTGCTGATCGCAGCGATCGACGTGCTGTTCCTCCTGCACGTCTGGTCCGACAGCGATACGGCTTGGACAAGGCGGGCGTTTGCCCGGACGGCGTTTGCCTGGTGGGCCTGGCTGGTGCTGTGTTCGGCGCTGGGCACGGGCGGGCTCCTGCTGGGTAGTCTCGCCATACGGCTGCCGCTGCTGAGCATGGCCGTGGGCGACTGGCTGATGGCGGGTGCCGCAGCCCGCCGGCGGCTTCTTTGGCTTGTCTTGGCCGTCAGCCTGGCTTGGATCGGGTTGGAAAGCTGGCAACAGGCGCTGACCGGAAGCAACCTGTTCGGCCAGCCGCGCTGGGGCGACGGTGCGCTGACCGGGCCGTTCAACAAGCCGCGGGCTGGCCCGGCCTTCATCCTGCTATTCTTTCCGGTGCTGGTGCCGGCGGCGATGGCGCGACTAGGCGGTTCCGCGCGCGCGCGGCCCACGGCCAGCCGTGAGAGCCTGGGCCTGCTGCTGGCGGCGGCTGGTGCGGCAACCGTGGTGCTGATCGGCCAACGCATGCCCAGCGTGCTGATGATGCTTGGCCTGGGGGTGACGGCGCTGCTGCTGCCGCGCTTGCGGCGGGCGGTGCTGGCGGCGTGCCTGTCCGGCGCCGTGCTGCTGGCCTTGCTGCCCGTGCTGTCGCCGGCAACGAACGGGAAACTGGTGGTGCGGTTCACCGAACAGATGCGGCATTTCGCCGACAGCGATTACGGCCTCATCTTCGTGCGCGCGATCGGCGTGGCCGAGCTGCACCCCTGGACCGGCTTGGGCTTGGACGGGTTCCGGCGCGGCTGCTCGGACGTCCGGGCGATGCATGGCTTGGCCTGGCTCAACGTTCCCACGGCGCAGCTGAACGGCGGCCTGCAGGCCTGCAACCTGCATCCGCACAACTATTACCTGGAGGCCGCCGATGACGCCGGCTGGCCAGGCGTCATGCTGTTCGCGATGATGGTGCTGGCGGCCATGGCCCGGCTGGGAAGCGGGTTGTGGCGCGCGCCCGACCCGCTTCGGGTCGGCCTGTTCGTGGGCGCCTTCGTGGCGTTTTGGCCGGCCGCCTCCACCTCGGCGCTGACATCCATGCCGAACGGCGGCTGGATCTTCCTCTTGCTGGGCCTGGGCTTCGCCGCGGGAACGGACGATGACTCGCTCCGCCCGGATCGGGCCGTATGACCGGAGAGACGAAACCGATCAGGGCTCCATCGCCCTGTCGGTCACTTGCTCGCCACAGGCTGCGCATCCACGCCGATTTTTTCCCCCGCCACCTCCGTATTCGGGCTCGGCCAGTCTGCGGGCCGGCTGGCCGCCGTGGGCGGGGTGTCCTGTGGCAGCGCGGTGTCGATCACGATCAGCAGCCGGCCGGCCAGCGGCGAGGGCGTGCGGGCGGGCGACAGCAGGTTGGCGTAGCGTCCATCGGTCGCCGCCGCCCGCTCGTAATCGGCGTCCAGCACGCCGTGCCGGTCCAGGAAAATGTTTAACGAGGAGGACAGCCGAACGCAGCCCTCAGACGCCGGGTGGCCAAGCTTGCGTTCCAGCAGGTCGGGGTCGGTGGCGTGCATCTGCAGGCGTATATCGCCGCCGGCACCGTCCGTGTGCCAGCCCTTCAGCGCCCATTGCCAGCCGAAATCCCACACCCGCATGCCGGCCGTGCCCAGTCCGCGCACATGGTGTTCGTTTCGCGTTCCGGCGGCACGGAAATCCAGGATCGCGTCGGTATGGGGGAAGACGCCCACCGGCGTGAAATAGTAATCTTTGCGTCTGGCCTGACCGGTCGAGACGTGCGCCGCCCCGATTGCGCGCCATCCCTGGGCGCCGCCAGGGCGCGCCAGCATCAGCACCATCGTCTGAACGGCCGGATTGCGATCGACCACGATGACGAGTTGCGGCTTGTCGATCGTCTGCCCGGTGGCGGACAGCATCGTGGTTGCCCGCATGGCGGTATCGGCCACCACGCGCCCGGATGGCTGCAGCAGGTGCCCGACTTCGCGGCCCATGGCGGTGTGCAACGCTTCGGCTTGGCGAGCCGCATCGTCGCCGGGCCCAGGCTGCATCGGCTGCGGGGGCGGCAAGGCAGGGAACTCGCGGACAAATGCCGATTGCACGCCGGTAGGGTGCGCGGTTGAGCGCAACCTGGGCAGGCCGCCTGGCACGGATAGTTGGCCGAACTGGGCCTGCGCCTCGATCGCGGGCGGTGTTGCGCACACGCACCCGGCCCACGCCGCCAGCAGCGTCGCACACAGCGCAATCGCCGGTTGCCCCAGTCGCAAATCCTCGCTCCAGCTTGTGCCGACCAAGGCATGGAGCGCCTGGCCCGGTACACTCGTATCGGGCTTTCAGCCCACGATCTCAACCCGTTCTGCGCGGAATAGCCAACGATCGGGCGGTTACCCGGCTAGGTGTTGCAGCGATGGCGACGCAGGGCGAGCGCTACTCCTCCGCCGCAAGGAGCGCCGCGTTGCCGCCGGCCGCCGCCGTGTTGACCGACACGGTCTGCTCGACCCCAAAACGGCGCAGGTAGTCCGGCCCGCCTGCCTTGGGCCCCGTGCCGGACAGGCCCGAGCCGCCGAACGGTTGCACACCCACGACGGCGCCGATCATGTTGCGGTTGACGTAGATGTTGCCGGTGGACAGCCGCGCGGCGATGCGCTCGGCGGCGGCATCGATGCGGGTGTGGATGCCCAGGGTCAGGCCGTAGCCGGTGGCCTCGATCGCGTCGATCAGCGCGTCCTGCTCGGCGGCGCGATAGCGCACCACGTGCAGGATCGGGCCGAAGATTTCCTGGTCGAGGTCGCGCGGGTGGTCGAGCTCGAAGATGTGCGGGGCCACGAAATAGCCGGACGATGGCGCTTGGCCGGCGTAATGAACCCGCGCGGACGCCTTCATCTGCGCGACGTGTTGCAGCAGTCGCGCCTGCGCCTCCGCGTCGACCACCGGACCGATATGCGTGCTGGGATCGCGCGGATCGCCGATGCGCAGCTCGCGCGCGGCACCCGCCAGCATGGCGATCACGCGGTCGGCCACGTCGTCCTGCACGCAGAGCAGGCGCAGCGCGGAACAGCGCTGCCCGGCGCTGCGGAACGCGCTGGTCACCGCGTCATCGACCACCTGTTCGGGCAATGCGGTGGCATCCACGATCATCGCGTTGATGCCGCCCGTCTCGGCGACCAGCGGCATGATCGGGCCGTCTTTCGCCGCGAGCGCGCGGTTGATCGCCCAGGCCGCCGGCGTCGATCCGGTGAACGCGACACCGGCCACCGCCGGGTGGGCGGCCAGGCGCGCGCCGATGGCGCCGTCCCCGGTCACCAGGTGCAGTGCGCCGGCCGGCACGCCCGCCTGGTGCAGCAATCGCACCGCTTCGGCCGCAATCAACGGCGTCTGCTCGGCCGGCTTGGCCACCACGCTGTTGCCGGCGGCCAGTGCCGCGCCGACTTGGCCCACGAAGATGGCGAGCGGGAAGTTCCACGGCGAGATGCACAGCCACGCGCCGCGGCCGCGATGGCGCAACGTATTCCGCTCGCCGGTGGGGCCGGGCATCACGCAGCCCTCGCCGAACAGCGTGCGCGCCTGTGCGGCGTAGTAGCGCAGGAAGTCCACCGCCTCGCGGATTTCCGCCACGCCGTCGTCCAGCGTCTTGCCGCCCTCGTCGGCGAGCAGCCCCAGCAGGCGGCCGCGCTGCGCTTCCAGCAGGTCGGCCGCACGCTCCAGTGCAGCAGCCCGTACGCCGGCGGGGGTGCGCTGCCAGTCGCGGAACCCGGCCTGCGCCGCCCGCATCGCCGCATCGGCCATGTCGAGCGTGGCGTCGGTGATCTCACCGATCGCGCGCACGCCGTCGACGGGCGACAATGCCGGCCGTGTCTCGCCCACTTGCACAACGCCGTCGATCACCGGGGCCGCCGTGCCAGGGCCCTCGTGCTGCTTCACCTCGGCCAACAGCGCGCGCAGCGCGGCCGCGTCGCCGAATTCCACGCCGGCCGAGTTGCGCCGCCCGTCGGTGAACAGATCGGCCGGCAGCGGCAGCGACGCATTCCGCGCTCGGCCAGGCGCGCCCACGATCGCGGCCGGCCGCAGCAGCAGCCTCTCCACAGGCACGTCTGCATCGGCCGCCACCGAAACGAACGACGAGTTGGCGCCGTTCTCCAGCAGGCGGCGCACCAGGTAGGCCAGCAGGTCGCGGTGCACGCCCACCGGCGCGTAGGTGCGCACGCCGATGCCGGGGTGGCCTTCCAGCAGCGCGCCGTACAGCGCGTCGCCCATGCCGTGCAGGCGCTGGAACTCGTAGCCGTCCGTGTTGCCGGCGCGCTCGATCACGCTGGCCACGGTCAGGGCGTTGTGGGTGGCGAATTGCGGGTAGATGCGCGGGCGCTGCGCGAGCAGGCGCTCGGCGCAGGCCATGTAGCAGAGGTCGGTCATCGGCTTGCGGGTGAACACCGGGTAGTCGGCCAGGCCGCGCTCCTGCGCGCGCTTGATCTCGGTGTCCCAGTAGGCGCCCTTCACCAGGCGGACCATGAAGCGGCGGTCCAGCTTCTCTGCAAGCGCACCCACCCAGTCGATCGTCTCGCGCGCCCGCTTGCCGTAGGCCTGCACCGCCAGCCCGAACCCGTCCCAGCCGGCGAGCTGGCGGTCGGCGGCCACGGCACCGATCACGTCGAGCGACAACTCCAGCCGGTCGGCCTCCTCGGCGTCGATCGTAAAATTCAGGCCGCGCAGGCAGGCGGCGCGCGCCAGCACGGTTACGCGCGGCACCAGCTCGTCCATCACGCGGGCGCGGCTGACGGCCTCGTAGCGCGGGTGCAGAGCGGAGAGTTTTACGCTGATTCCCGGCCGGTCGGGCAGCGGCTTGTTGCCGGCGGCGCGGCCGATCGCCTCGATGGCGTCGGCATAGCTCGTCTGGTAGTGCGCCGCGTCCTCCGCCGTGCGGGCCCCTTCGCCCAGCATGTCAAAGCTGTAGCGGAACACCCGGCCGGTGCGGGATGTAGCGCGCGACAGCGCCTCTTCGATCGTCTGGCCCAGCACGAAGTGGCTGCCCATCACCCGCATCGCCTGGCGCATGGCGCCGCGGACGGTGGGCAGGCCGAGCCGGCGCACCACGCCGCGCATGATGCCTTCCGGCGTGTCCGAGGCTGTGACCAGGCGGGCGCCCAGGCCCAGCGCCCAGGCGGACGCGCCGACCAGGAGCGATTCAGGCTTGGTATCCGGTCCCTGCGCAAAGCCGCCCTGGCCTAGCTTGTCCTCGATCAGCCGGTCGGCGGTGGCGTCGTCGGGCACCCGCAACAGGCCTTCGGCCAGCACCATCAGCGCCAGGCCCTCCGGGGTGGAGAGCGAGTATTCGCGCAGCAGCGCCTCGATCCCGCCGATGCCGGACGCACTGGCGCGTATGGCGCCGATCAGCCGCCGCGCCTCGGCATCGATCCGCGCCTCGCGCACCGGCGCCAGGGTGGCGCCCGCCAGGAACTCGGCCGCCAGCACGGCATCGTCGGGTGCGTAGGGCGGGCGAAAGTCCGCCAGGCCGGTGACGGCGTTCACAGCCGATCCCTTATCTGGTTGAGAAAGGCAATCAACGCCGCGTTGACCTCGGCCGGCCGCTCCTGCTGCACCCAGTGACCGGCACCCGGCAGGCTGATCTCGGCCCGCAGGTCGGCGCATTTTTCGCGTAGGTTTTCCAACTGGCCCGGCAGCATCGCCAGCACCATTTCGCGGTCACCAGCCAGAAAACCAGCGGGCTGCCGGATCACATTGTCGCCGTAGGCGCGCGCATCGGCCGCGTTCTGCGGGAAGTTGCGATACCAGTTCAACGGTCCGGCGAACCCGCCCGCCTCGAAGGCGGCGGCGTACTCGGCCAGCTCGGCGTCGCTCATGAACCCCAGCGGACCGTCGGGCGGCGGGTCCATGCTGGCCAGCATGGTACTGTCGCGGGGCACGTGGCGCCGCCTACGGTTCGCCACGCCGTCGCCGCTGCCCATGTAGAACACGCGCTTCAGCGCCGGCGCCCAGCCGGCCTCGGCGAACTCGCGCTCCGCCACGCCGGGCGTCTGGAAGTAGCGCATGTAGAAGAACTGGTCGGGGAAGCGCTTCTCGATGATGTCGAAGAAGGGGATCGGCGGCGGCCCGCTATGCGGCACGCTCAGGCAGAACACGCCGGCCACGCTGTCCGCAAAACGCAGCGCGCAGCGCCAGGCCACCGGCGCCCCCCAATCGTGCCCGACGGCCACCCAGCGTTGCGCGCCCAGCGCGTGGGCCACCGCCTGCATGTCGTCGGCGATGGTGTCCAGCGTGTAGGCGCCGACCTCGGCCGGCTTGTCGCTCGCCCCGTAGCCGCGCATGTCCGGCACGGCCACGCGGTAGCCGGCCGCGGCCAGTGCGGGCACTTGGTGACGCCAGCTCAGGCCCAGCTCGGGCCAGCCATGCATCAGGATCACCAACGGACCCTCGCCCTCAACCTGCACCGACAGCGATACGCCGTTCGCCTCTATCCGCTCGTGCGCCATGGACCGTGACCTCTATGATCGAAGATCATGGCATCACCGAAGGCAAGGCAAAGCAAGGCAAGGCTGGGGGGAGGGCCTCCCCCAGACCCCCGCCGAATCGGGGCAGTGTGGTAGTTGCGTACGTATGCCTCTGCACCTGATCAAGCTTTCCGTTGGATCGCGCAGCCTGGACGACTTGCGGCGCTGGCAGGCGCAGCACGGAGAAGCCCGGCCGCCTTTGCGCCACCGTACCCGCAATTTTCCGCGTCGCGCCGAGGAGGTGCTGGATGGCGGATCGATCTACTGGGTCGTCGACCGCCTGGTGACCGCGCGCCAGCGCGTGACGGACATCGTGGAAGCTGTGCGCGACGACGGCACGAAGTGCACCGACCTGGTCCTGGACCCGGTGCTGGTGCCGGTGCAGCCCCGCCCGATGCGCCCGTTCCAGGGCTGGCGCTACCTGGAGGCGGCCGACGCGTGCGCCGACCTGTCGTTCGGCGCGGACGACGCGGCGTTGCCGGAGACCTTGCGGCGGGACCTGGCGGCGCTGGCGTTGATCTGACCGCGTAGGACGGACGCAGTCCGTCATCGGTGCGAGACGCGGGCGTACGACGTGCGACGGATGGCGGACTGGCGTCCGCCCTACGCTGGTCGATCGGGCGGTTCAGGACAATTTTGCGGGCTTGCGTGGTCGGTGGCGCCGTTTCAGTCTGGTGGTGCGAAGACGTCGACGCAATCGAGGATCGCCCTTTGGACAGCAGAAGATCATGTAAGCCAGCATTGGCCTTGGTTTCGGCCGTGCTTGTTGCGGCTTCAATCTCACCGGCCGAATGCGCGTCATCCGGCGCGCAGACATTACCGGGCTTGGGCGTGGTGATGTCGCAGCAGGGCAGCACCTGCTTCAGCATCGACCGCGCCGGATTGCCGAAAGGCCAGCCGGTCAGCTTGGTCGTTCTTGGCCCCGTCCAGACGGTCGTCTCCGCCGAGATTGCCGGTCCGGGCACCCATTGTTCGAAGAAGCCGAGTTTCAGTAGCTACGCGCTCCGGGCCAGGTCTGGTATGCTGCCCGACATCGCCGTCGCGATTGGTGCCCTGGCCCCGATATCGAGCTTGAAGCTTCACGACGGCGCAGCCAGCCTTGCGCTCGGGGGCCAAGCCCCATTGCTGTTCCGCAGTTGCACCAGCGCGGATGGCTTTCACGTGACCGCCTGGCATGGCGCGGCTTTGACCGGCGCATTGGCTTGGCACCGCTACGTCTATTTAAATCAAGATTTGGAACAGACCTGTTCGGACAAGGAAACGCAGGACGTCGGAGGAACGCATGGCTGACGAGCCGAGCGGCGTGAAATGGGTCAGCAAGTTCCCGACGAGCACAAGCCTGGGCGATCTGAAGGGCAGCTTCGCGTCCAGCATGAAAAAGTTTTACGACGCCCTGAAAAAGGCCGGTGCGACCGTGACCATCGACGCTACCTTACGCCCGCCCGAGCGGGCATACCTCATGCATTGGGCATACGAAGTCGCTAACGGGTTCGATCCTGCCAAGGTGCCGAAAATGGCCGGGGTGGCTATCGATTGGCAGTGCCAGGACAAGGCGGGAAAGGCTGACCCCAAAGCCGCGGTGAAGGCGGCGAAGGCCATGGTAAGCGCCTATGCCATCAAGTTCGAGCCGGCGCTTGCCTCGCAGCATACAAAAGGGCTCGCCATCGACATTTCGATCTCCTGGTCCGGCGACCTCACGATCAACGACTCCAAAGGCAAATCCACCGTAATAAAATCCAGCCCACGGTCCGGGGCGAACAAGGAGTTGCAAGACCTCGGTGCAGGTTACGGCGTAATCAAACTGAAAAGCGATCCGCCGCATTGGTCCAGCGACGGCCATTGATAGATCAATCCATGCCGAAAAAGAGAATGACAGGCGCGTAGGACGGACGCAGTTCGTCATCGGTGGTGCGAAACGCAAGCGTGCGACGTCCGAAGGATGGCGGACTGGCGTCCGCCCTACGGTTGCTAGGCCGTCCCAAAAATTATTCTGGACGCGGTATAATCGTGTTGATTTAGCATCGTTTTGTAGGTAGATCGACCTGACCTTGAAGGGACGTTCGATGCGCTACTTCACCCTGCCCTGCGCCACCGCCGCCGTTTTTGCCGTCACGCTGGACGCGGCACCTGCGCTGGCCGACCCGTTCAACGTCACCTACGAGGCGGCCGGGGTGCAGAACACCACTGCCACGTTCGACTACGTCGGTGTTGAAACGTTCAACGAGCAGGCGACCGGCGCGAACGACAACTTTACCACCACCTACGGCACCACGGCTTCGTCGGCATACCAGCTCTCGGGCGCCTATAGCGGCGTGCAGGTCAACACCGCCGACCAGTATGGCGGCGCCGGCGGGTCGGGCAACTACGCGGTCACGTTCAGCACCGCCGGCTACACGCTCAACCTTTCGGCCACGTCCAACGGACAGGCCGCACCGGTCAACTATTTCGGCTTCTGGCTGTCGGCACTGGATGCGGGCAACAACGTGGCGTTCTACAACGGCAGCACGCTGGTGTACAGCTTCTCCGCGGCCCAGGTCACCTCGCTGCTGGGCAATCAGCCAGCCTACCTCGGCAACCCGAACGCCGCATACAAGGGCAACAACGGCAGCCAACCCTACGTCTTCCTGAACTTCTTCGACACGGCGGGATCGTTCAACAAGATCGTGTTCACCGAAAATCCGGCCGATGGCGGTTACGAGAGCGATAACCAGACGATCGGCTATTACGAAAGCCAGAGCGGCACCAGCGTGCCCGAACCCGCGGCCCTGGCCGTGCTGGCGACCGCCCTCGCCGGGCTGACTCTAATGCGGCGCCGCGTCGCCTGATAGCGGAGCACAGCCGGCGTGGTAGAGCCACGCCATGCAGCCTACGCTACGACGCAGCACCGCCACCGGCTTCTTCTGGCTCCTGGTCCAGGGCCTGTCCGGCCGCGTCGCCAGCTTCTTCAGCCAGCTCGTGCTGGCAAAACTGCTGCTGCCGGCCGCGTTCGGGCAGATCGGGCTTGCCTACACCGTCACCACATTAATCGGCGCGCTGATCAGCTTCGGCATCGACGACGTGCTGGTCACCCGGCTGCGGCGCCTGCATCTCTGGGTCGCCCCCGCCTTCTGGAGCAGCCTGGCGCTGGCACTGGCCGGCATGGTGCTGATGCTGGCAGCCGGCCCGGTCGCCGCCCGCCTCTATCACGCGCCGGGGCTGACCGGAATCATCGCCGTGCTCGCCATCAACCTGCCGCTGGGCGCGCTCTCCATGGTGCCCACCGTCAGGCTGCGCACCGAGCTGAATTTCCGCTACCTGGGCACCTATGCCAGCCTGGAGATGCTGGCGATCCAGTTGGCCACCATCCGGTGCGCCGCCGCCGGCCTGGGCGCCTACAGCTTCGTGCTGCCGCTGCCGGTCGCCGCCGCGATCAAGGCCGTGATCTTCTGGCGCCGCGCGCCGATGCGGCTGCGGCCGGGCCACCGGCGCCAGCAATACCGCCACATCGTGGGCAGCGGGCTGCTGGTGCTGGGGGCGCGGCTGGTAGTGGCCCTCGTCAACCAGGGCGACTACATCGTGCTGGGGCTGATGGCGTCCGAAACCGTGGTGGGCGTGTATTTCTTCGCCTTCCGCCTGGCCGCCCAGCCGCTGCAGATGCTGGCCGGCAGCTTCGGCAACGTGCTGTTCCCTGCCTTCACGCAGATGGGCGCCGAGCCTGCGCGGCAGATGGATGCCGCACTCCGCGCCTCCCGTATCCTGGCCTACACGGTCACGCCGGTCTGCTTCCTGCAGGCCGCGGTGGCCGAGCCGCTGCTGCACCTGATGTTCGGCGCGCGGTGGAATGCAGCGATCCCGCTGGTGCAGATCCTCAGCCTGGGCCTGCCCGGCGACGCGGTGGCCTGGGTCGCCGGCGCCCTGCTGGTGGCGCGCGGCGCGTTCCGCCGCGACCTGGTGTTGCTCGCCGGCTTCACCCCGCCGTTCTTCGTCTGCGCCGTGATCGGCGCCTGGTGGGACGGTGCGATGGGGGTCGCGATCGGCGTGTCGCTGTACTATGCGGCCATCAAGCCGATCAACGCCTGGCTGGTGTTCCGCCCGGCGATGGGCGCCCGCAGCTTCGCCCAAGTCTTCGTGACGCCGCTGCTGCTGGCGGGATGGTCTATCGGCGGCGCGGCCGTGGTCGGCGCGGCACCTGCGCTGTCGGCCGCTCCCGTCCTGCGCATCGTGCTGATCGGCGCTCTCGGCCCGGTGCTCTACCTGGCCGGGTTGCGCCTGGCTGCACCCGCCATCTTGCGCGAGGTGATTGGGCATTTGCCGGTGGGCCGGCTCGGCGTGCTCGGGCGCGCGCTCAGCCGGGCCTGATCCCCGCCCAGACAGTGCGCACCGCGTGGGCGACCTGGGCGGGGGCGATGGCGCGCAGGCAGCGTATGTCGAACGGGCACGGCGTGCGCAGCCAGCACGGTGCGCAGGGCACCGGTGTATAAAACGACACATTGCCCGGGTAGTAGGCATTGTCCGGATGCTCGTAGCCGCCGATGATGGCCACCGACGGCGTGCCTACGGCCGCGGCGATGTGCATGGGGCCGGAGACCGGGCCCACATAGACGTCTGCCGCGGCAATCGCTGCTGCAAGGCCAGCAATGCTGGTGGCTCCCCGCAAGTCGAGGTAGTGACCCGAGGGCGGGGCAATCGCGTCGCCGCGCTCGCCGATCTCGATCACGCTGCCCCAGCCGGCCAGGTCGGCGGCCAGCGCGTCCCAGGCGGCGTCCGGCCAATCCTTGTTCGGCGTGAAGCGGCTGGCGCGGCGCAGCGTGAGTATCCAGGGCCGCGGCAACGCCGCCCAGGCCGTGCGGAACGCGGCGACGGCTTGCCGGTCCACCACGCAATCGGGCCGCGTGTCGGTGACGTCCACGCCCATGCGGTCGCCCAGCAGGCGCGCGATGTGCACCGGGGACGGCATTACCTTGGTGTATTCCACGTAAGGCGTGCCGGGAGGCCGGTCCTCGAAGGGGTGCACCTCGTCGATATAGGGCAGGCCGCGCACCAGCTCGGGAAACGTGGTGAAGAAGCGTATGCGGCCCCGCGGGTTGGCCGCCTTCAGCGCGCGCAGGCCGGGCGTGCACAGCACCACGTCGCCGATCCCGGCGTCGCGAGCGATGTCGGCCACCCGGCGGCGCGCCGGGCTGGACCAGGGGTTGGGATACAGGATGCGCCGCGCCACCGGCCCCGATCGCGCCAGCAGGCGGCGGCGCCACCGCACCAAGAATGGAAGTTCTTTGATCCGTTCTTTCAAGAAAGAAGCTCTTCTTTCTTGAAGAGAAGAAGCAAAAGACTTTTGAGTATTGTGTTCGCTTTGATTGGCATAGACCTACACAACTCAGCAGCAGCGCAGGGTTCCGCCGCCGCCGTAGCGCGCCGCCTGCCGGTCGCGGAAGAACGCCTCGCGCGTCATCGCCGCCCGGTCCGGGTGGTTGGCGGCCATGTGGGCCAGGTAGGCGTCGTAATCGGCTACCCCTACCATGGCGCGCGCGGTCTGCCCCACCCGCCGCGCGGCCAGCGCCAGGTCCAGGCTACGTCCGAAGCAGCGGCAGATCATGCGATCCCACCTCTCGCGTCGTGATCCGCCCGTCGGCGAGCGCACGGGCGATGCTGACCGCGCCCGCGCCCAGCATGAGCACCACCACACCCATGAACAGCGAAACCAGCGCACAATCCACATAATCGCTGGTCAGCACCTGGTGCATGTCGCCCAGAGTCTTGGCCGGCGCCAGCATGCGTCCGTCGGCCAGTGCCGCCGCGAACTTGTGCGCGTGCGCCAGGAAGCCGATGGCGGGGGCGGGCGAGAACACCTTCTCCCACCCCGCGGACAGCGTGCACACCGCCAGCCAGCTGGCCGGCATCAGGGCCACGGCCGCGTAGCGCTGCCGCTTCATCTTGCAAAGCACCACGCTGGCCAGGGTCAACGCGATCGCGGCCAGCATCTGGTTGCTGATGCCGAACAGCGGCCATAGCGTGTTGATCCCGCCCAGCGGGTCGATAACCCCCTGATAGAGGAAGTATCCCCAGCCGCCCACGGCCAGCGCGGTAGCGGCCACGTTGCCACCCCAGCTCTCGGTGCGGCGCCAGGCGGGAACGGCCAAGCCGGCCAGGTCCTGGATCATGAAGCGCGCCACGCGCGTGCCGGCGTCCAGCGTGGTCAGGATGAACAGCGCCTCGAACAGGATGGCGAAGTGATACCAGAACGCCATCAGCGCCCGCCCGCCGGCCACGCCGGACAGGATCTGCGACATGCCCACCGCCAGCGTCGGCGCCCCGCCCGCGCGCGACAGGATGGAGGCCTCGCCCACGTCATGCGCCAGCTGCGTCAGCGCGTCGGGTGCCACGGCGAACCCCCAGCCGGACACGGCGGCCGAGGCGGAGGCGGCGCTGGTGCCGATCAGTGCCGCCGGCGCGTTCATCGCGAAGTAGGCGCCGGGCTGCAGCACGCTGGCCGCGATCAGCGCCATCACTGCGACGAAGCTTTCGCACAGCATGGCGCCGTAGCCGATCATGCGGGCCTGCGCCTCGTTCTCCAGCATCTTCGGCGTGGTGCCGCTGGAGACCAGCGCGTGGAAGCCGCTGACCGAGCCGCAGGCGATCGTGATGAACAGGAAGGGGAACACGCTGCCCGCGAAGACCGGCCCGGTGCCGTCGACGTAGCGGCTGACCGCCGGCATCCGCAGCTCGGGCATCACGACCGCGATGCCCAGCGCCAGCGCGCAGATCGTGCCGATCTTGAGAAACGTGCTGAGGTAATCGCGTGGCGCCAGGATCAGCCACACCGGCAGCACGCTGGCCACGAAGCCGTAGCCCACCAGCATCAGCGCCCAGGTGGTGCCGGAAAAGGTGAACCAGCCCGCCATCACCGGGTCGCTCGCCACCACGCCGCCGTACCAGAGTGCGGCCATCAGCAGCACGAAGCCGATGACCGACATCTCCAGCACGCGTCCCGGCCGCAGGAACCGCCCGTACACCCCCATAACCAGCGCGATCGGCACGGTGGCGAACACCGCGAACGATCCCCACGGCGAGCCCGCCAGCGCCTTGACCACCACCAGCCCCAGCACCGCCAGCAGGATGACCATGATCGCCAGGATGCCCACGCTGGCGACGATGCCGGCGAACGCGCCCATCTCGGTGCGAATCATGTCGCCCAGGCTGCGCCCGTCGCGCCGGACGGAGAGGAACAGGATCAGGAAGTCCTGCACGGCGCCGGCGAACACCACGCCCACCAGGATCCACAGCGTCGCCGGCAAATAGCCCATCTGGGCGGCCAGCACCGGCCCCACCAGCGGCCCGGCGCCGGCGATGGCCGCAAAATGGTGGCCGAACAGCACGAAGCGGTTGGTGGGCACGTAGTCCAGCCCGTCGTTATGCGTGAAGGCGGGGGTGGGGCGTCCCGCGTCCAGCCCGGCGACGCGACGCGCCAGGAACAGGCTGTAGAAGCGGTAGGCGATGGCATAGACGCAGAGTGCGGCCACCACGAGCCACAGCGCGTTCACGCTCTCGCCCCGGTGGGCCGCCAGCACGGCCAGGCTGCCGGCGCCGAGTGCCGCCACGGCGGCCCAGACAAGTCGAATCATTCCCCATCCCCGAGCAGCTTTTGCCGCAGAGTACCCTCGCTGTAGGCTGTCTTGTAAACACCCCGGCGTTGCAATTCCGGCACGACGAGGTCGACGAAGTCGGTGAAGCACTCGGGCGTCACCGTGCGGGCCAGCACGAACCCGTCCAGATCGGCCTCGTCCATCCACTCCTGCATCGCATCGGCGACCTGCGCTGGCGACCCCACCACCGGCGCCTGGCGGCCGCCCAGCCGCAGGCGCCCGGCAAAGCCCCGCTTGGTGATGGGCGGCCCCGCCGTCAGCGCGGCCAGGTTGGAAACCACGGCCTCCGTCGAGCCCACGCGGATCGGCTCGTCGTCGCCCAAAGCCGCAAAATCGACCCCCATGGACCCTCCCGACTGCACCAGGGCCGCCTCCGTGCTGGCGTAGCGCTCGTATTCCGCGCATTTCGTCCGCGCCGCGGCCTCGTCGGTTCCGACCACGACCGTCATGCCCGCAAAAACCAGCAGCCTGCGGCCACGCAAGGCGGCGGCTTCGCGCAGCTCGGTCACCAGGCGCGCCACCTGCGGACGGGTGGTGGCGTTCACGAATACGCACTCGGCGTGCTCGGCCGCGAAACGCTGGCCGCGCGCCGAGGCGCCTGCCTGATAAAGCACCGGCGTGCGCTGCGGCGACGGCTCGCACAGATGCGTTCCGTACATCCGCCACCCGTCACCCTGGCCGGCCACCGCGTGCACGCGCGCCGGATCGGCATAGATGCCGGACGCACGGTCGCCCAGCACAGCGCCCGCTTCCCAGCTCGCCTCCCAGAGGGCGCGGACCGCGCATAGGAAATCGTCGGCGGCGTCGTAGCGCGCATCGTGACCGGCCTGCTGCGGCAAACCCATCGCACGGGCCGCACTGTCCAGGTAGCCGGTCACCACGTTCCAGCCGATCCGCCCGCCGGATGAGCACGCTGGATCACCTGACCGGCGGGCGAACACGAAGGGGTGCTCGGCGCCGGTGTTGGCCGTGATGGCGAAGCCCAGGTGGCGCGTGGCATGGGCCATCGCCGGAACCAACAGGGCAGGATCGAGGTTGGGAACCTGCACCGCGTGGCAGATCGCCGCATCGGCCGAGCCGCCATAGACGTCGTAGACGCCCAGCACGTCGGCCAGGAACAGCCCGTCGAACAGCCCGCGTTCCAGCGTTTGGGCGAGTGCCACCCAATGATGGAGGCTGGCGTAGTCGGCCGCCCGGTCGCGCGGATGGCGCCATAGCCCCTGCTGGATGTGGCCGACGCAAGCCATCTCGAAGGCGTGCAGCCGTATCTGGCGGCTCACCAGCGCGCGGCCGCCACGTCGTCGGCCTCGCGGGCGGCCACCCACTCGGCCGCGCCGTCCGCAAACTCCTCGCGCTTCCAAAACGGTGCCGCGGTCTTCAGCCAGTCGATCAGGAACGCCGTGCCGTCCAGCGCCGCCTGGCGGTGGCTTGCCGCGGCCAGCACCAGCACGATCGGCTCCCCGGGCAGCAACCGGCCGACGCGGTGGATCACCGTGCAGCCCAGTAGGCCGAACCGCGCCGTGGCGTCCGCCGCGATCCGCTCCAGCGCCGCCTGCGTCATCGCCGGATAGTGTTCCAGCGTCATGGCCACCAACGGCCGGTCGGGCCGGCTGCGCACCACGCCCAGGAAGCTGGCAACCGCACCGGCCTCGGTCCCGCCCGAAAGCAGGGCTGCGGTCTCGGCGCCCACGTCGAACGCCCCCCCCTGCACGCGCAGGGTCATCCGCCGGTGCCCGGCGGGAAGCACGCCCCCTCGGCGCCTGGTGCCCCCGGGGTTTCAGGACGGGCGAACACCTGGTTGACGGCCGCGCGCACCAGGCTGGGGTTGGCGAAGGCAGCCTCGTAACCCGTGCCGCGCCGGCGCAGCCAGTCGATCAGCCCGCCCAGGTCGGAGACGCCGTGGGGCAGCAAGACGTCTTCCTCGCCGGTGCCCGCCCGCTCCCGCACCCAGGCGAAGTAGAGAATCTTGATCGGCCGCGTCATGGCCGTCCTATACGCGGCCCGCCCACGCGCCGTCACGCGCCGCCTGCGTGGCCGTGCGACGCGCGCGTGTTGCGCTGCGCTGCCCGGCCCGGCTATTCACCTCGCCGCCATGGTCCGCCTGATCCCAGCCCTCGTCTGGCTCGCCGCCGCCCTCGCTCTGGCCCCGCGCGCCGCGGCACAGACGATCACCGTCGGCAGCGTGACGCTGACCCACTGCATCCAGGCCTACGACGGCTATTGCGGCGCCATCACGCGGCCGCTCGACCCCACCGGCCAGGTACCCGGCTCCATCTCGATCGGCTTCGAATTCTACCCGCATACCGGCCCTGATCCGGCCGGCACCATCCTCGCCGAGGAGGGCGGCCCGGGCTACTCCACCACCGGCTCGCGCGACGGCTACGTGCGGCTGTTCACCCCGTTGCGCACCCGGCGTGACATCCTGCTGATCGACAAGCGCGGCACCGGCCGGTCCGGCGCCATCGACTGCCCTCGGCTGCAGCGTGCCCGCGACCCGCGCCAGGCTGCCATCCGCGCCTGCGGCTGGCAGCTCGGCCGCACCGCGTGGCTTTACGGCTCGGACCTCGCGGCCGACGACGTGGCCGCGGTGCTGCGCGCGTTGTCCACCGGCCCGGTCGATTACTACGGCGACAGCTACGCCACCTTCTTCGGTCAGGTGTTCGCCACCCGCCACCCGGATTTGCTGCGCACGATCGTGCTCGACAGCGCCTACCCCGTGCTGGGCGGCACGCCGTACTTCGCCAGCGAGATCGAGAACGGCCCGGTGGCGCTGGAACGCGTCTGCGCCCGTTCGCCGGCCTGCCGCGACGGGGTGCAACACGGGGGACCGAGCGTCACCCAGCGATTCGACGCCCTGCTGGCGTCGCTGCGCCGGCACCCCGTCTCCGGCACGGCGCCGGGCGCCAACGGCGAGCTGCGGACCGTGACCGCCGACCCGCCGGCCCTGTTCCTGGTGTTTGCCATCGTGGGCGACAACCTGATCGCCTATCGCGACCTCGATGCCGCCGGGCGCGCCTACCTGGACGGCGGCGATGCGGTGCCGCTGCTGCGCCTGGTGGCCGAGGCGGAGGACGGCGACGCCGGTGGCGGGCCGGCCCGGCAATACAGCACCGGGCTCTACACCGCGGTTACCTGCCAGGACTACCATTCGCTCTTCGACCTGCGTGCGCCCGAGCCCGTTCGCCGTCGCGAGTTCGAAGCTGCCATCGCGGCCAAGGAGGCCAGCGACCCAGGCCTGTACGCGCCGTTCACCATCGACGACGTGCTGACGGCGCCGACGAACCCCGAGGGCCTGGATGCCTGCCTGCCCTGGCCCGCTCCGCCCGCCGACGTGACCCCCGGGTTTCCGGTGCCGCCCAACGCCGTCTTCCCGAAAGTGCCCGTCCTGGTGCTGGCCGGCGAGCTGGACACGATTACCTCCCCGCGCGAAGCGGCACGCACCACGGCGCTGTTCCCGGAAGCCTGGTTCGTGGTGGTGCGCAACACCGGCCACGAGACGGCGGTGGGCGATGGCGGGGTGTTCGTGCCGCCCTATGGCGGCGACATCGCGCGCTGCGCGGGGCCGATCGTGCTGCAATTCGTGGCCAGCGGCGGCGACCCGGGCGATACGTCCTGCGTGCTGCGCATCCGCCCGATCCGCACCGTGCCCGCCTTCGCCAAACGCTGGCGCGACGTGGCCCCGGCCAAGGCGCATGACGACAACGCGGCGAGTCCGGAGGCCCTCGCTTTGGCCGCGGCCGCCGCCGAGACGGTGGGCGACGCGCTGGCGCGGTACTACGTCACCACCAGCGGCACCGTCGCCGGCCTGCGCGGCGGCCGCTTCCACCTCACCGCGGACGAGCACGGCTACACGCTGCACCTGAACGGCCTGCAATGGACCGAGGATTTGGCCGTCACCGGGACGATCGTGTGGAACCAGGTGGACGGGCACGTCCAGGCCGATGTGGCGCTGGTGACAGCCGACCATGTCGGCTCGCTGACCATCGCCTGGGACGACCGCGCGCGCGACGCCGTCGCCCACATCGCGGGGCAGATTGACGGCCAGCGGGTGGAGGCGGAGCGGACGGCGCCCTGATAGCGCTTGCATAATTGTACGTGTTTGAGTACAGACGCCCGATGCAACACACATCTTACAGCGCGTTTCGGCGTCACCTATCGTCCACCTTGGACAGCGTTGTGGACGACCATGAGCCGGTGATCATCACGCGTGACCGTGGCAAGCCCGCGGCCGTGCTGATGTCGCTCGAGGATTACGCGTCCTACGAGGAGACCCGCTACCTGCTGCAGAACCCGCGCAATGCCGAGCGTCTGCTCGAAGCCATCGCCGAGTTGGAGGGTGGTAAGGGCGTGGAGCGCGAGCTGATCGATTGAAGCTGGTCTTCCACGCGCGCGCCTGGGACGACTACCTGCATTTCCAAACGACCGACCCGAAACTGCTTGAACGGGTGAACGCGCTCATCAAGGAGTGCTGCCGTACGCCGTTTGCCGGCATCGGCAAGCCCGAACCGCTGCGCGGCGCGCTGGCCGGCTGGTGGTCGCGTCGTATCAACCGCGAACATCGCCTGGTGTACCGGCGCGAAGACGACAGGCTGCTGATCGCGCAGTGCCGGCTGCACTACTGACCGGCTGGCGCGCGGCATATACGTCCGGCGCGCGCCACCCCACGTAAGCCCTATGCGCTACGCCGAATATGCCCTGCTTTGTGTCCCCGTTGGTCTGATCATCGCTTGGTTCTGCGGCATCCGTGGCCTGAGCTCACGCGGCACGGTGGCGGCCGTGCTGCTGCTGGCCGCCATGGGCGGCGGGCTGCTGTGGCTGGGCGTAGGCCGCAGCTTCGTCGGAACCTACGTGCCCGCCCGGCTGCACGGCACCGAGATACAGGCCGGCCATCCGGGATGAGCCGGCCGCCCATCCTGGACGACCCGGCGCTGGCCCCGGTGCTGGCCGCCCTGCCGCGCGCCCGCCTGGTCGGCGGCTGCGTGCGCGACACCCTGGCCGGGCGACCCGTGGCCGACATCGACCTGGCCACGCCTGACACGCCCGACCAGATCACCGCCGCGCTGCAGCACGCGCATCTGCGCGCCGTGCCGACCGGCCTGGCCCACGGCACCATCACAGCGATCAGCGCCGGCCGCCCGTTCGAGGTGACAACGCTGCGGCGCGATGAAGAAACCGATGGCCGGCACGCCCGCGTCGCCTGGACCGACGACTGGGCGCTCGACGCAGCCAGGCGCGACTTCACCATCAACGCCATGTCGATGGACCGGGCCGGCGCGCTGCACGATTTTTTTGGCGGCCGGTCCGACCTGGCCGCCGGCCGCGTGCGTTTCGTGGGCGACGCCGAACGGCGTGTGGCCGAAGACCATTTGCGTATCCTCCGCTATTTCCGGTTCTTCGCGCGCTACAGCGCCGGGCCACCCGATCCGGCCGCCATCCTGGCGATCGCGCGCTCGGCCGACCGCGTGGGCGCGTTGTCGGCAGAGCGCGTCTGGAGCGAGCTCAAGCGCATCCTCGCAGTCTCCGACCCGCGCGCGGCCTTGGCCTTGATGGACCGCCTGGGAGTGCTCTGCCAGACCCTGCCCGAGGCTGCACGGACGTCGGCGCTGGAGGGTCTGGTCGTTGCCTCCGCTCCGCCCGACGCGATCCTGCGCCTGGCCGCGATGCTGACGGGGGATGCTGGCCGGCTCGCAGACAGGCTCAGGCTGTCGGGCGCCGAACGCGAGCGGCTGGGGACACTGTCTAAGGCACCCGCGCCATCGCCGCAGGACGACGATGCCGCGTTGCGCCGCCTGCTGGCCGACTACCCCGCAGACACGCTGATCGGCCGGGCCTGGCTGACCCATCCCGCCGATGCCGCGCTGCGCGCCAGGCTGGCGGCCATGCCGCGCCCCGTCTTTCCCCTGGAAGGCCGTCACGCGCTGGCCCTGGGCATCGCCGCCGGCCCCGAACTCGGCCGCAAATTGCGGCGGGTGCGCGGCTGGTGGTTGGACGCCGGCTGCGTCGGCACGCTCGAGGAATGCCAAGCCGAATTGATGTCTCTGATGAACGACGACTGACGACCGACGAGGCGCTTGATTTTCGCGCGTCCGCCAAACACTGTTGACCATGGACCAGACCGTCGACGCAGCCCGCATCCGCAAGCCGCGCGGCCAAGGCGCCTCCCGCCGTGGCGAGATACTCGATGCGGCCAAGCATCTTTTCGCCGACGAGGGCGTGGCGCATGTGACCATGCGGCGGATCGGTGCCGCCGTCGGCGTCTCGCCAACCGCGCTCTACATGCATTTCGCCGACAAGGATTCGCTGCTCGCGGCCATCGCCCAGGACACTTTTGCCGAGCTGCTGGACCGGCTGGAACAGAGCCAGCATCCCGGCCAGACGCCGCTGGCCGGCTTGCGGGCGGGCTTGCGCGCCTACATCGCGTTCGGCCTTGCACGCCCGGACGAGTATCGGCTCACCTTCATGAGCCGGCTGTTCCAGCGTGCCAACGCCAAGACGTGCGCGCTGGAGATGGCCGATCGCTCCTTCGCTATCCTCGAAGACACGGTGGTCGAACTGGTACGCGACGGCGTCTTCAAGCCCGGCCCGGCGCCGGTGCTGGCGGAGGCGATCTGGGCGATGCTGCACGGCATGACGGCGCTGCTGCTCGACCAAGCCGACAACGTTCAGACCGAACCCGCGGTGCTGATCGAAGCGGCACTCGACATGCTGGAGGGTGGACTCCTCGCCTAAGCACCCCGTTACAAAATTAACGTTGTTAACTTAACCATGGTAACTTATCTAGCGGGTGTCGCTTCACCCCTGGAAAGGTTCGCCATGTCAGTCGCCCTTTCGTTCTGCCCCAGCCTGTCTGCTCCACCACCGGCTTCGGGCGCAATCGCCTCGCCATCCCGTATCACGACGCTGCTCGCGGCGTCGGCAGCGTTTGCCATAGCGCTCGCCGCCGGCATCGTCAGGCCCGCCGACGGCCTGCCCGCCGCAGTGACACCCTTCGAAGCGGCAACGCTCGTTGCCCACGGCGACGTCTCGTCGGCGGCGCTGCTCGATGCGGCGGAGACGGTGCGTGCACGGCTTCTGTCGATTTCGGGCGTAGGCTCGGTCAGCCTGCGCGGCTTGCAGCCGGGCGGCGTCGAGGTCGATTACGCGCCGGCACGCCTGGCGCGCTTCGGCCTGACGGCCGCGGATTTGCGTGCGGCCCTGCCGGTGCAAGCCGGCCGGTCGGCACCCGGCCGGCTCGCCATCCAGCAAGACGCCGCGCAGTCAGGCCCGCAGTCACTGGCCGACATGCCGGTCGTCGCCGGCGGTCACGTGCTCCGCGTCGGCGACGTGGCCACCGTGGTGCGCACGGCCTTGCCGATCCCGGTGGCGACACTGCGGCAGGATGGCGCGCCGGCGGTCGAGTTGGTGGTCACGCCCGCGAGCGGAAGCGACGGTTCGTTGGAACGTCGGGTCGCGGCCGGACTGGCGCGGGCGACCCTGCCCGCCGACATACGTGTGAGGTAACCTACCCCCCGGCTGCTTGCCTTCCGTCCAACGGGTTTCGATGGCTAGATGGCGCAAACCATGGGGGAGCCATGTTCCATCAGCCGTTGACGCCGGTGGCGGACAGCCTGCCGCTATCGTTCCTGGTGGCTGCCTTGCCGATCGCCACGGTGCTGCTTTTGCTCGGGGTTCTGCGCCGGCCGGCGTGGCAGGCTTCGCTGGCCGGCCTGGCCGTGGCGTTCGCAATCGCCGTGCTTGGCTGGCATTTTCCGCCGGCGCTCGCGGCCGATGCGGTCGCAGCCGGAGCAGTCTTCGCGCTATGGCCGGTCATGTGGATCGTGGTCAACGCGCTGCTGCTCTACAACATCGCGGTCGCCTCCGGCCGCTTCGACGCGTTCCGCGACTGGGTGCTGGCCAACCTGCCGGACGACCGCCGCGTGGTGCTGGTGGTGATCGGCTTCTGCTTCGGCTGCCTGCTGGAGGGCATCTCCGGTTTCGGCACCCCCGTCGCCATCACCAGCGCGCTGCTGATCCTGGTGGGCTTCCCGCCAATCGAGGCGCTGACCTTCACCCTGATCTTCAACACGGCCCCGGTGGCGTTCGGCGCGCTGGGCGCGCCGGTGACCGTTCTGGGCCAGGTGACCGGCCTGTCGCCGGTGACGCTGGGGGCGATGATCGGGCGGCAGTTGCCGTTCATGGCGCTGCTGCTGCCGTTCTACGTGATGGCGCTCTATGGGGGCAGGCGCAGCGTGCGCGCCCTGTGGCCGGTGCTGCTGGTGGCCGGCGGCAGTTTCGCAGCCGGCCAGTTCGTCAGTTCCAACTACCTCGACTACGCACTGACCGACGTGTTTTCCTCGCTCACGTCGCTGGTCGTCACGCTGGCCTTCTTGCGGGTCTGGCGGCCGGCGCCGGACGCAGCCTTCGCCGTAGAGGGCCGCCCACCCTCGTCACCGGCGGCCGGCCATCCCGTGCCGGCGTGGCAGGGCTGGCTCCCTTGGGTGGTGGTCTCGGTCGTCGTGATCGTCTGGACGCACTTCAAAGTGCCCGACAACGGAGCGCACCCGATCCTGTGGCCCGGCTTGCACAACCAGGTCTCCATCACGCTGTACCACGACAAACCCTACGCCGCGAAATACGTGTTCCAGCCTCTGGCCTCCGGCACCGGCATCCTGCTGGCCTCCTTGATCACTGCGGCACTGGTGGGCATGGGGCCGGCCGGCGTTCTGCGGGCCATCGCGACCACCTGGCGGCAGGCGCGCATCGCCATCCTCACGGTCGCCCTCATCGTGGCGCTGGCCTACCTGATGAACTACTCGGGAATGAACTACACGCTCGGCCTCAGCGTCTCGAAGGTCGGATTGCTGTTCCCGCTGCTGTCCCCTTTCCTGGGCTGGGTGGCCGTGTTCCTGTCGGGCAGCGACACCTCGGGCAACGCGCTGTTCGGCAACCTGCAGGTTGCCGCCGCAAACCAGTTGGGGCTGAACCCCGTGCTGATCGCGGCGACCAATTCGTCGGGCGGCGTGATGGGCAAGATGATCTCGCCGCAGAACATCGCGACCGGCGTGTCGGTGACCGACCTGAAGGGCCAGGAGGGTGTCGTGTTCGCCCGGACCTTCACCCATTCGATCGTGCTGACGTTAGTTCTGGGCGGGCTCGTCGTGCTGCAGCAATACGTCGTGCCCTGGATGGTTCCGCGCTAGCGAGAGCAACCTCGCGCCGACTGGACCAGCCGACGTGAGCAGATTGCTCGTTCAAGCATGCCGCTCGAGCGCGCTGACCGTGTTACCGTCAGCCTGGAGCCTAGTGCCGAAAGTGCCGCATGCCGGTCATCACCATGGCAACGCCCGCCGCATCGGCCGCGGCAATCACCTCGGCATCCCGCACGCTGCCTCCCGGCTGGATCACCGCCGTGGCACCGGCTGCCACCGCCGCTTGCAACCCGTCGGCGAAGGGAAAGAACGCGTCGGAGGCGACCACGCTGCCCCGGGTCAGCGGTTCGGCGGCGCCTGCCGCCTCGGCAGCCGCCTCGCCTTTCCAGGCGGCGATGCGGGCCGCATCCACCCGGCTCATCTGGCCCGCGCCGATCCCCACCGTGGCCCCCGACCGGGCGTAAACGATCGCGTTGCTCTTGACGTGCTTGCACACGGTGAAGGCGAACAGCATGTCGTCCACCTCCGCATCGCTCGGCGCGCGTCGGGTGACGACCCGCAGGTCGGCTCGGCCCACACGCCCGGCGTCGCGCGACTGCACCAGCAGGCCGCCGGCAATGCTTCTCAGCGTAACGCCCGCCTCGCCCGGATCGGGCAGGGTGCCGGTCAGCAGCAGGCGCAGGTTTCGCCGCGCGGCGAGAACGCTGCGCGCGCCCTCTGTCGCATCGGGCGCCACGATTACTTCGGTGAAGACACGGGCGATCTGCTCGGCGGCGGCCTCGTCCAGCACGCGGTTGACGGCCACGATGCCGCCGAACGCCGAAACCGGGTCGCAGGCCAGCGCGCGCGACCACGCGGTGGCCAGGTCGGGCGCCACAGCCACGCCGCAGGGGTTGGCGTGCTTGACGATCACCACGCAAGGACTCGCGAACGCGGCCGCACAGTCCAGTGCCGCGTCGGTGTCGTTGATGTTGTTGTAGGACAGCGCGCGGCCCTGCACCTGGCGGGCCTGCGCCACGCCGGGGCGCCCGTCGGCGGCATACAGGGCGGCCTGCTGGTGCGGGTTCTCGCCATAGCGCAGCACCTGCCGGCGCGTGGCCGAGATGGTGATGCGCTCGGGCAGCAGCTCGCCCGCCTGCCTGGCGAACCAGCCGGCGATCGCGGCATCGTAGGCCGCGGTGCGGGCATAGGCTGTGGCGGCCAGGCTGCGGCGCAGCGCCAGCGTGGTGCCGCCATCGTCACGCATCGCGGCGAGAACAGCGTCGTACTGCGCGGCCTCGGTCAGCACGGCGACGTGGGCGTGGTTCTTGGCCGCGCTGCGGATCAGCGCCGGGCCGCCTATGTCGATGGTCTCCACGCAGTCGCCCGGCGCCGCTCCACGCGCCGCCGCGGCTTCGAACGGGTAGAGGTTGACCGCCACGAGGTCGATCGGTTCGATGCCGTGGGCCGCCATCTGGGCCGCGTGCTCCGGCAGGTCGCGCCGCCCCAGGATGCCGCCGTGGATCTGCGGCACCAGCGTCTTTACCCGGCCATCCAGCATCTCCGGAAAACCGGTATGGGTTTCGACGTCGGTCACAGCCACGCCAGCGTGGCGGAGGGCAGCCGCCGTGCCCCCGGTGGACAGGATGTGCACGCCCATGCCGGCCAGCGCCTGGCCGAACGCCACCAGCCCGGTCTTGTCGGAAACGGAAAGCAGCGCACGGCGGACAGGGACGATCATCGAGGCTTTCTGACGGCGGCTCAGGCCCATAACCTCGCCGGCCGAGGAATGAAAGCCAGCCGCACCGTGGGTCAGGTCGATGGTAGGGCAGGGCTAAACACTCGCCCAGTCTTCAATTGTTCGTTATACGTTCCGGTCCAATTGGGGACGCCGGCGCGGGATGGCCAGCACGAGTAAACAGGAGCGTTACGAGCAGATTTGCCGCGAGGTGCTGGAGAGTGCTCCCGGCTTCATCCTGCTGACCGGCATGGATGGATCGTGGATCGATTATCTTTGCCGCCATTTCGGCTACACATCGCGCAAGCTGTCCAACACGTTCCCCAGCAAATCCAAGCTGGTGGATTTCATCCTGTCGCGCCACATCGCCGATGCGTTCGAGGCTGTTTGCCTGCCGTGCGACTGGACCGGGCCGCCGACGGACGTGCTGCGCTCCATGTCGCTCGGGCTGATCAATTATTTCGCCGACCATCTCGACCGTCATCGCGTGTTCCTCGCCGAGTACGAGCGGCGGCCGGAAGCGCCGCGCCAGGCGCTGGCGCAGCAGCTGGTGTACCTGACCAACAACTTTCAGCTGGCCCTGCATGCGGCCGTGCCGGGCACGCCGTTTGACGCGCTGCGGTCGCCTGCCACGATGCTGCTTGGCCAGTTGATGCACGCGCCGATCTGGTGGCCGCGCAGTGCCGATGGTGCGCCCACGCACACCACGCTGGACGCCTGGGTTTGTACCCAGCTCGGCCTGCTGACCGGGCTGCGCCGCCCGGACCACAAACGGCCGTCCAGGGCGCAGGTCCTGACCGCCCCGAACGCAGGGACGACGCCGTCGGGAACCGGCTAACGGGTCCTGGATTGCCGCGGTCCGGCCTCGAGGGTTCACGCGAAGGGATCGGGGACGTAGCGCACGCCTGTCAGGAACAGCCCGCCGGCCGGGGCTGTCGGCCCGGCTTGCGTGCGGTCGCAGGCCGCCAGAACGCGCGCTACCTCCGACGGCGGCCAGCGTCCGTCGCCGACAAGGCGCAGGGTGCCCACCATGTTGCGCACCTGGTGATGCAGGAAGCTGCGCGCTTCGGCCACGATCTGCACCGTGTCGCCGGCGCGGGACACTTCCAGCCGGTCGAGCGTGCGCAGGGGCGAGGTGGCCTGGCAGCCGCTGGCGCGGAACGAGGTGAAATCGTGTCGGCCCAGCAGCAACTGGGCGGCCGCCTGCATGGCGGGCACGTCGAGGGGCCTGGGGACGTGCCAGGCACGGTGCATCTGCAGGGCGGCGCGGGCTGGGCGGTTGAGGATGCGGTAGCGGTAGGCGCGCCCGGTTGCCGAGAACCGTGCGCTCCAAGTGCCGGGCACAGGGGCCGCCCGCAGCACCGCCACCGGGTGCGGCTTGAGGTGGTAGTTCACGGCGGCCACCATGCGCTCGGGGGTTATGGTCCGGTCGAGGTCGGCGTGGGCTACCTGGGCCAGCGCGTGCACGCCGGCATCCGTACGGCCGGCGGCAACGCTGGCGACGGGGCGGCCGTCCAGCCGGCCCAGTGCCTCCTCCAGCACCAATTGCACCGAGGCGCCGGTGATTTGGCGTTGCCAGCCGACGAAGCCGGTGCCGTCGTATTCCAGCGCCATGGCCCAGCGCGTCACGCGAGCCGCATGTCCTGCCAGCCCGCCGCGCCGCGCAGGAAGGCTTCACCCGCCATCGCCGGGCGGCCAGGGCGTTGCACCCGCAGCAGCCGCAGCGTTCCCTGGCCGCAGGCGACCGTGAAATCGGCATCCAGCACGCGGCCGGGCGGCCCACCGCCATCCGCCGGTTCGGCGGCCAGCACCTTCAACGGCTCGCCGCCGAAGGCGGCGAACGTGCCGGGCCAGGGTACCAGCGCGCGCACCTGACGGTCCAGCGCGGCGGCGTCGCGCGTAAAATCGAGACGCCCGTCCTCGCGGCGCAGCTTGGCCGCATACGTTGTTCCCTGTTCGGGCTGCGGCACGGCCGGCCGCCGTTCGGCCAGCGCACGCAGCACGAGGGTGGCGCCGAGGGCGGCCAGCGTGTCGTAGAGCTCGGGCGTGGTTGCGCGGGCGCCGACCGGCACGGGTTGCGACAGCAGCATGGCGCCGGTGTCCAGCCCCTCGTCCATCTGCATGATGGTGATTCCGGTCTGGGCGTCGCCGGGCAGCACGGCTGCCTGGATGGGCGCCGCCCCGGGCCAGCGCGGCAACAGGCTGGCATGGATGTTCAGGCAGCCCAGGCGCGGCGCGGACAGCATCGGGGCGGGCAGGATCAGCCCGTAGGCAGCGACCACGGCAGCGTCGAGGCCGAGTGCGGCGAAGGCTGCGTGCTCGGCGGCGTCGTGCCGGACGCGCGCCGGCGTGCGCACGGGCAATCCCAGCGCCTCGGCGGCGATGTGCACGGCGCAACGCGTCAGCGTCTGGCCGCGATAGGCGGGCCGCGGCGGCTGGCAGT
>CAXUHU010000004.1:0-25145 GCA_964250925.1 uncultured Acetobacteraceae bacterium | reverse complement strand
AACCGGCGCGGTGCGACGGTCAACCGGGTAGCAGCGAACGCCGGGCTGCCCATGAAAGCAAGCCTCATGCGTTCAGCTTGGCCAGCTTCTGCTCCTTGGCCAGCTTGCGCATCAGCATGTTCCGCTTCAGCACCGAGAGGTGATCGACGAACAGCACGCCGTCCAGATGGTCGATTTCGTGCTGCAGGCAGGCTGCCATCAGCCCTTCGGCGTCGATCTGGTGACGGCGGCCGTCCAGGTCGGCGTAGCCCACCCGCACCATCGCCGGGCGCGATACGTCGGCATACTGGTTGGGCAACGAGAGGCAGCCCTCCTCGCGGGTGGCCCATTCGGGACTGACCTGCAGGATTTCGGGATTGATCAGCACGATCGGCTGACGCGTGTCGCCAGGCATTAGATCGATCACGGCCAGCCGCAGGCCGACATCGACCTGCGGCGCTGCCAGGCCGATCCCCGGCGCCTTATACATGGCGGCGAACATGCGGCCGACGAGCAGGCGCACGGCATCCATGTCGCCCGCCAGCACCGCGCGCGCGCGGGTTTTCAGCGATCTGTGGGGTGCCACCAGGATCGGCAGCGGGTCTTCGTTATCCATCGGCGGGATGTAGTGCGCGCGGATGGTGGCAGGCAACCGCGCGCGCCGACGCGCGGCCGGCCGGTTCGCGGTTGAGCCGCTACGGCGTCTCCGTGCCGCATTTGAGGCAGACGAACCTGGTTTCGTCGGCTGTCCGGCCCAGCGACACGAGCCGGAAATCGCCCGAAACGTCGTCCATCGCCAGCGTCTGGCTGGTCATCACGACACGGGGGTCGTGCGAGAACGTTGCGTTTCCGGCGGCCCCGCATCGTTGGCAGGCGAGCGGCACGCTCCATTTCTCGCGACCTGACATGGGTGGGCCATGGCAGATGCCGCGCCAGACGCCAAACGGCCGGGCTGGAAGTGGACGACCTACTGCCGGGTCCCTGCAGCCAGCAGGGCCAAGTTCTGCTGCGCCAAATCGCCCGTGGGCGTGTCGGCGCCAAGCTCGGCCGCGCGCTCCCAATCGGCGCGGGCGCCGGCCAGGTCGCCCTGGCGCTGACGGATGATGCCGCGTTCCAACAAGCCGTCCGGGTCGTCGGGATCCAGCGCGAAGGCGGTGTCGACGTCCGCGCGTGCCTGGCCGAGCTGGTCGAGTTGGCGCAGCGCGGTGGCGCGCAGAACCAGCGCGTCGGCGCGCTTTGGGTCCAGCGCCAGGGCCTGGGTCAGGTCGCGCGCAGCTTCGGCGGTGCGGTGCAGGGCCAGGGCGGCAATGGCGTGGCCGATAAGCAGGTCCGGATCGTCAGGCGACAGCGCCAGAGCCTGGCTGGCGCTGGCATAGGCCTCGTTCGTGCGGCCGGACATCGTCCAAGCCTGGTCGGCCTGGCCGAACACCACCGCGCGGAACACCGCCGGGGCGAGGCTGGTGGCAGCAAGCTTGTCGAGCAGCGCCGCACCGTCCTCGGTATTGCCCAGCTCCACCTGGGCCAGAGCGTGGCAGTGCTGCGCCGCTTCGCCCGCTCCCGCCTTGCCCCCTGATTCTGTCATGCTGGCGGCCATCGCATCGGCGCCTGACGGGTCGGTCGCCAGCATGTCGAGGCATGCTTCGTAGTCGCGGCCCTCGGCGATGCGGGGGGGCACCGGCGGGATCGGCAGGTCGGTGGCCTGGCCCGCCACATCTTCGCTCTCGGGCTCGGCCGGTGCGGGGGATGACGCAACGCCCGCAGCCTGCGCCGATGCCCGGTGGGCCGGGAGGTTGATGGCGGCCAGCAGCGCCGCAACGCCGGCAAGGGCCCCGCGTAAACTCATGGGCGTGCATGTAGAACGCAGCCCATGCGCCGGGAAGCTGTTCGGAACCAACCATGCACCTGTTGATCTTCGGCCTCGGTTTTTGTGGCACAGCCGCCGCACGGGACGCCCTGCGGGCGGGCTGGCAGGTCACCGGCACCAGCCGCAACCCCGGTGGCGGCGGCCCGCCCGGCGTGCGCATCGTCCCGTTCCGTGCGTTGGGCGAGGCGGTTGCGTCGGCCACGCACGTCCTGGCCACCGCGCCGCCGCGCGAAGATGCCGATCCGGTGCTGTCGCTGTATGGCGCCGAGATCGCGTCAGCACGTCAGCTCGCCTGGCTCGGCTACCTGTCAACCACCGGCGTCTATGGCGATCGGGGCGGCGGATGGGTGGACGAGACGAGCGATCCCGCGCCCACCGCGGACCGCTCGCGGCGCCGGTTGGAGGCGGAGCGCGCCTGGCGCGGGGTGGCCGGAACCCGCCCGCTCGACATCGTCCGGCTGGCCGGGATCTACGGCCCGGGCCGCTCGGTGTTCGAGGATCTGCGTGCCGGCCGTGCCCGTCGGGTGGTGCAGCCCGGCCACGCTTTCGGGCGCATCCACGTGGACGACATCGCCGCCGGCATCCTGGCAGCCATCGCCCACCCGCCGCAGGGCACGCGCGTGCTGAATTTTTCCGACGACGAACCCGCCGAGAGTGCGGTGACCACCGAGTTCGCCGCGCGGCTGGCCGGGCTGCCGGTGCCGCCCGCCATACCTTGGGCCGAGGCCAGGGAAGGGATGAGCGAGATGGCGCGCAGCTTCTGGGCCGAGAACCGTCGGGTCAGCAGTGCCGCGACGCAGCAGATGATCGGCTATCGCTGGCGCTACCCCACCTACCGCGAGGGTCTAGCCGCCATCCTGGCCCAGGAGCGGGCGGACGACCCCGCGTAGCAGCGCCAAATCCTGGGCGCGCGACAGACGGTGATCGCCGTCCTTGACCAGCACGATCTGCACATCGTGGCTGTCCAGCCGTCCGGCCAGGCGCAATGCTGTCTCCCACGGCACCGCGTCGTCGCGCTGGCCCTGCACCAGGCGCACCGGGCAGGCAACCTCGATGGGTGCGTCCAGCAGCAGGTGGCGCCGTCCATCCTCGACCAGCGCGCGGGTGATCACCTGCTCGCCGCCATAGCCGCCGGGCCGGCGCAGCAGGCCCTCGGCCATCAGCTTGGCACGCGCGGCCGGCGGAAGCTGGCCCCAGATCAACGTTTCGGTAAAGTCGGGCGCGGCTGCGATGCCGACCAGCGCTGCGATCCGCCCGGGCCGGGCGCGTGCGGCCAGCAATGCGATCCAGCCGCCCATCGATGAGCCGACCAAAACAATCGGCCCCTCCGTCAGGCCGTCGATCAGGAACAGCGCATCCTCGGTCCAGCGCCCGATAGTGCCGGCGATGAACTGGCCGCCACTGGCGCCATGCCCCGCATAGTCCAGCCGAAGCGTGGCGCAGCCGAGCCCGCCGGCGAAATTGGCCAGCATGCTCGCCTTCTCGCCGGTCATGTCGCTCATGAAGCCGGGCAGGAACACCAGCGTCGGGCTGCGTCCGGGCGTCGCGGCATAGGCCAGCTCCACCCCGTCGCCGCGGTCGATCCGCATCACTGCGACGGATAGGTCTTGGGATACGTGATCTGGCTGGGCGGCCCGGCGGGGGTGGGGTCGCCCACCTTGCCGCAGCCGGCCGCGAGCACTGCCAGGCAGGCGGCCAGCGCCAGCCGGATCATGGACTGGATGCAGCCAGGGCCGCCAGCCAGCCCGCTGCCTGCGCCCCCACGAGGGCCGGCGCGGTGCCGCCAAAACTGGTTCGCGAGGCGACCGACGCCTCCACACCCAGCACGCCGAAGACGTCCGCAGTGATCCCCGGCTCCTCCGCACGCATCTCGTCCAGGCTCAGTTCGTCCAATCCCACCCCCCTGCTTTCGGCCGCGGCCACCAGGCGCCCGGTCACGTGGTGCGCCGTGCGGAACGGCAGGCCCAATACGCGCACCAGCCAGTCGGCCAGGTCGGTCGCCGTCGAGAACCCGGCACCTGCCAGCGCCCGCATGCGCGCTGTGTCGGGCTGCATGTCGCGCACCATGCCGGCCGTGGCGGCCAGCGACAAGCCGAGTGCGGACGCCGCATCGAACACCGGCTCCTTGTCCTCCTGCATGTCCTTGGCGTAGGCCAGCGGCAGGCCCTTCATCACCGTCAGCAGCGCCACCAGCGCGCCGGTGATGCGGCCGGTCTTGGCCCGCGTCAGTTCGGCCGCGTCCGGGTTGCGTTTCTGCGGCATGATCGAGCTGCCGGTGGTGAACGCGTCCGACAGGTGCAGGAAGCCGTAGGGCGCGCTGCACCAGATCACCACCTCCTCGGCGAAGCGTGAGAGGTGCACCGCACAGATCGCGGCCGCCGCAAGGTATTCGAGCGCGAAGTCGCGATCCGAGACGGCGTCCAGCGAGTTGGCCGTGGGTGCCGCGAAGCCCAGGGCCGCCGCTGTCATGGTGCGGTCGATCGGGAAGCTGGTGCCGGCCAGCGCCGCCGAACCGAGCGGGCACTGGTTCAAGCGCGCGCGGCAATCGGCCATTCTGCCGCGGTCGCGACAGAACATCTCCACGTAGGCGAGCAGATGGTGGCCGAAGGTGACGGGCTGGGCGGCCTGCAGGTGGGTGAACCCCGGCATGATGGTGGCGGCGTGCTCGGCGGCGCGCGTGGCCAGCGCGGCCATCAGATCGGCCAGCTGCGCTGTCTGGGCGTCGATCGCGTCGCGCACCCACAGCCGGAAATCCGTCGCCACCTGGTCGTTGCGGCTGCGTGCGGTGTGCAGGCGTCGCCCGGCGTCGCCGATCTGCTGGGCGAGCCGCGCCTCGATGTTCATGTGGATGTCCTCCAGCGCATCGGTGAACGCGAAGCGGCCGGCTTCAATGTCGGCGGCGATGCCGGCCAGCCCCGCATCGATGGCGGCCTGATCGGGCCGGCTGATGATGCCCACATGCGCCAGCATGGCCGCGTGGGCGCGCGAACCGGCGATGTCCTGCCGCCAAAGCTGCCGGTCGAAGCCGATCGAGGCGTTGATGCGCTGCATGACATCGGCGGGCACGGTGGAAAACCGCCCGCCCCACTGCATGTTGGCGGATGGAGCCCCTGTTGACGACGGGGGTGCCGGTTCGCGATCGGAGGACATGGCTTGGCGAAAACTCTGCTGACACGCCGCACGCTGCTGGCGGCGGGCGCCACCGTATTCGGGGCCATGCAAGCGAGCAAACGGACGGCGGCACAGGACGCGACCCCGCCGCAGGTGGAGCTGCGGCCGTTGAGCGCCATCGTGCCGGCCAGACCGCCAAGCAAGCTGCCGCCGCTGGCCCTGCGCACGCTGGAGGGGGCGCCTGCGCCGCTCGCCGCCTATGCCGGCCGCATCGTCGTGCTCAACGTCTGGGCGCCCTGGTGTGTGCCCTGCGTGGCGGAATTGCCCGCGTTGGACCGGCTGGCCGCCGCATCCTCGCCGCAGGCGGGCGGCCTGGCGGTGCTGGCGGTGTCGGCCGATCGGGCTGGTGCTGCGGTGGTCAGGCCGTTTGCGCTCGCCCACGTCATCACCCACGCGACGCTGCTGTTGGACCAGGGCAGCGATGCGGTGCATGCGCTGGGCGTGGAAGGCTTCCCGACCACGCTGATCATCGGCCCCGACGGCAGATTGCGCGGCACGCTGCAAGGCCCGGCGGCCTGGGGCGGAGCCGAGGCGGCTATCCGGGCGCTGGTGGCCACACCCTAGTCACTTGCAATCTGCCGGGACGGCACCGATTTGCTCGTAACGGGGCGCCTCGCGGGCCTCGAACCCTGTCTCGCTCGTTGGAGGAGGCTTCGATCATGACTACACGCCTGTTCGCGTCCCCGCTGTTTCTGGGTTTCGACCATCTGGAGCAGATGCTCGAGCGTGCTGCCAAGACGTCTTCGGACGGTTACCCTCCTTACAACATCGAACAGACTGCGCCGACGGCGTTGCGTATCACGCTGGCGGTCGCCGGCTTCACCATGGACGACCTGCAGATAACGCAGGAGGACAACCAGCTCGTGATACGGGGCCGGCAGGCTGACGACACCCAGGGTCGCGTGTTCCTGCACCGCGGTATTGCCGCCCGGCAGTTCCAGCGCGCCTTTGTATTGGCCGAAGGCATAGAGGTTGGCGGGGCCTGGCTGGATAGCGGCCTGTTGCACATCGAGCTGGCCCGGCCGCAGCCGGAGCCCAAGGTCCGGCACATCGAGATTGCCCGCCCTTCGGCACACCGGAGCTCCACGAGCGTAGCGCCCAGGACGCCCGCGAAGGTGGTGGAGACGATCGACCGCGAGGGCTGAGGCCGCAGCGTTAACCTGCTGAACAATTTTCCGGCGCACCATCTGCCAGGCTCCACCAAACGCTGCCCTCTACTGGGCAGAGGTTTGGGAGCGCGTGCGCAGCACATCGCAGCCGGCTATGGAGTACCGACACATGAACACGGCATCCGACGACACGGCGCCCGCCTTTATCGCCAGCTTCGACATTCGTCACCTTACCGTCGATCAGCTGGCGGCTCTGGGCGTGTCACAGCTGGCCTATGTCAAGCCGATCCTGGTGAACGGTACAAAGGCGTTCGCCATTCACGGCGCCGACGGCACGCCGATGGCCGTAGCCGGCGCCGAGGACTTGGCATTCGCCGCAATTCGCCAACACGAAATGGTGCCCTCTCTCGTTCATTGACCGGATTACGGCTGTTGTCAGCTTAAGGCACAGCCGGCAGCCGCATTCCCGAGGCACGACAGTCTTTGTCAGTTGAAGCTAGCGTGCCTCAGCGCCGTGTTCAGGCGCCCATGTTCATCGCGGTTAAAGGTAAACGCGATGCAATCATGTTCAGTCGATTGATGTTTGTTGGGCCAGTTCGCGCCATGCGCGAGAAAGCGCCCGCACTACACTAGGCTACGCAAACTCCTTTCTGTTTCGTAAAGAAACAGCTTGACGTTGCTCGTTCCGCTAATGTAACGTTCTTGTGATGCAACTTTAAGTTGTTCGCAACAACGAGGGTGGCGATGAGCGGCACAGGACAAAACCTAAGCGCAAGCGTGGCACATGCGTTCAACAGGTTCGGTTTGGGCGGGCGCCCCGACGACGTGATCCCCAACGATCCGATCGCATGGCTGACCGGCCAGCTGGCCGGCACCGATCCGCTCGCCAATGCGGCACCCAACACGCCCACCTGTCTAGGCGGCGTGAACGCCATCCAGATCGCGCCGCCGCATTCGGCTCAGCAGGCGGCCGCATTGACGGCGCTGACCAAGCATTTCCAGACCGAGCAGCTGAATTCCCTGACGGCTGCGATCGCGACGGCCACGCCGTTCCGCGAGCGGCTTGTGCGGTTCTGGGCCAATCACTTCGCCGTCCTGGGCAAATCGGGCTGGACGACGCTGGCCACGTCGGGCTCGTTCGTGCGCGAAGCGATACGTCCCTACGTCACCAGCACGTTCGAGAACATGCTGCTGGCGGTGATGCAGCACCCGGCGATGCTGGCGTCGCTGAACAACGATGTTTCGATCGGCCCGCAGAGCCAGCGTGGGCTGTCCCAGGGCGGCGGTTTCAACGAGAATTTGGGCCGCGAGACGCTGGAACTGTTCACCCTGGGCTCGGGCAACTACGCCCAGGCCGATGTCGATGCGCTGGCCTTCATGCTGACCGGCTGGACCGTCAGCACCACCCCGCCGACCCAGGGGTTCGTCATCAGCGCCGACCTGCACCAGCCCGGCCCGCAGACGATGTTGGGCACAACCTACCCTGGCACGGTGTTCGATGCCTATCAGGCGATCGAGTCACTCGGCACCAATCCGATCGCCTATGCGCACATCGCCTTCAAGCTGGTCGAGCACTTCGTCAGCGACGTGCCCGTGGCCAGCGACGTTTCTGCCGTGACGGCGGCGCTGGTCAACAACGGCGGCAGCCTCGTCGCCGCCTACAACGCGATCATCGGGCTGAGCAACGCCTGGATACCGCAGACGAAGTTGCGTGCGCCGGCGGACTTTACGCTGGCGACGTGGCGCGCGCTCGCGGCCACGCCGCTGACGGCGGCCACCGACGTTGCAACGCTCGGCCAGGCGGAATGGCAGCCGCCGTTCCCCAGCGGCTGGCAGGATCAGGGCCCGAATTGGGCGTCGCCCGCGCAGATGTCGCTTCGCACGGACTGGATAAACACGCTGTGCACGCATTTCACCGCGGCCAACTCCGCCGCCATCGCGAACACGTCGCTGGGTGCGCTGATCAACAGCGCCACCACGGCAATGCTCGCACGCGTCACCGCCACGCACGACAAGCTGACGATCCTGTTCTGTTCACCTGAATTCCAGAGGCGCTAAAATGCATCATCACCACCCACATCACCACCCTGCCAAATGCGGCGGCCCCGTACTGTCGCGCCGGGCTACGTTGGGCGGCATCGGAGCGGCACTCACGCTGGCCGGGCTGAGGCCGGCGCACGCCGGCGTTCCGTTCCCGCAACGGCTGGTCATCGTCAACATGCTGGGTGGGCTCGACGGCATGTCGGCGGTCATACCCTATGGCGACAGCTCGCTGGCCGGGCTGCGTGCCCCGCTGGTGCCGCCGGCCGTGGGCCAGCCGGGCGGCATGTACGACCTGGGCGGCTTCTTCGGCCTGCACCCGGCATTGGCAAACCTGAACGCGATGTATCAGAGCAACCAGATGCTGGCCGTTCATGCCGTGGGTGGCATCCAGGCAACGCGCAGCCATTTCGACGACCAGGGCGTTCTGCAAGCGGGCGAACTCGGCACGCCTGGTAGCGGCTGGATGAACCGGCTGGTCAGCGTCCTGCCCTCGGTTGCCGGCGGAATAGAGGGCGGCGTGGTGCTGGGCCCGGCCATGCCGATCATCTCGCAGGGTCCGGTTCAGCTCGCCTCCTGGCAGGTCAGTCCGCTGACCGCCACGCCAAACACGCTCGCTGCCCTGGTCGAGACGCTCGGTGCGTCCGACCCGCTGATCGGCGGGCCAATCCAGTCCGGCTTCAACGAGCGCGGCCTGCTAAAAAGCTGGTTGGCCGGACAAAGCGGCAAGACCGCCTCGCCGCTGCAATACGCCATGCAATGCGCCGGCGCATTCATCGCGGCACCGGGCGGCCCGGCCGTGGCGCTGATCCAGACCGACAGCATGGACACGCACACCAGTCAAGTGAGCCAGTTGCAATCGCTGCTGGCCGACGTGGATGCGGGCATGGGGTTCCTGGCCGCCGCTGCCGGATCGACCTGGGCCAACACGGTGGTGTTGACGGTCACCGAGTTCGGCCGCACCGCCTACATGAACGGCTGCAACGGCACCGACCACGGCACGGCGTTCGCCATGTTCCTGGCCGGCGGCGCGGTGGCTGGCGGGCGCGTTATCGCGACTTGGCCGGGCCTCACCACAGCAAGCCTCTACCAGGGCCGCGACCTGGCGCCGACCACGGACGTCCGCTCGGTGATCATGGGCGTGCTGAGGGACCATCTGGGACTGAGCGCCGCCTCGCTCGCCACCGTGTTCCCCAACGCCAGCGTCTCGCCGATGGGCGGGCTCGTTGTCGCTGGAGCGGTCTCGCGCAGGACGGAGCCGTACAGGTGATGCAGCTTTCCGGTCGAACAACGCCGCGGGCGCGCCGATCATAGCGGCAGCCCAGCCCTCAACTCCTGCCCCGGGAGACGTCCTCAGGACGGATCTCGGGGCAGGCCGGGCCTGAGTTCCGTCTCGATCAGATCTTGTGCAGAGTAGCAACGGAGACATGCGGCCAACTGAGGCCGTTGAAGTTCAGCAGCACCTTCTGGGTGTATTGAAGTTGCAGGAACTCGGGCCCTCCGTCCTTGGGAACAACAGTTTCGATCCAGAATACGGCACTCATGGAGGCTGCCGCGGCATTCGGACCGGCTGCGGAAGATCCCTGTAGAAAGGCCGTGTCGTCTGTGCCGCCACCGCTGATCGGCGAGGCGGCCGTTGTCGCAATGATCAAGGCGACCGTCTTCTTCACTGTCTGTCCAGACAGATCGCCGGTCAGGACAGAATTGGGGTTGTCCACCATCGCCTGGGTTATGCTGGCGTTCGACACCTTGCGAAACGCTGTCGGGACAGCCAGGTCGGACTCCGGAAACGGTATCGTCCTCGCCGGATTGCCGATCACGAAGGGCGTGATGCTTGCTACCTCAATCAGAGGCGGCCCGTCGACCGAAGCCGCGGTCCCCTGCGCCAGGATCGTCGTCCCATGCGGGATGGATGCCAGCCGAGCCACCGTCTCCACCTCGAGCGGATTCGTGGTTGGAGGCACCGAGGCCCAGATGCCCGGCTCGATATGGATGCCGCCGGTGACGATGTCGGACACCTTCTGCAAGTAGGTCACGCCGAACATCTTGATGTCGCCTTGAAGAAACCCGCGGTTGGGGATCGGCCCGTCGATTTCTTCGAAGTCGATCGTCTCGTCGGTCAGGTTCAATTCGAGTACCCGGTCTTGCCGAGGCGGGTCCGGAGGCGTCACCGCATGGTGTGGGCGCCATATCTGGTTGAATCCCCGTCCCTTCCATCGGCCCGGAAGATCGGCCAACGGCCCGAGCCGGCCCGGAAAATGATTGCTGTCATATCCGGCGATTTCGGGAAGCTGTCTGAACGAAAAATCGTGAAGATCCATTGTGTCCTCCCCAGTGGCAACAGGCAACGCCATCTATTTCCCATCCCGCTTTAGTAACAGCGGTGCAGAGGATCAACTAAAAAGAAGGGTTGAAGTCGATTTTTAATGAACATTCCGGGACGAATACTATAGCGTTACCATCAATCGCCTTACTATGGTATGAAAAGAAACTGAAAGTTGAATTTGAGTATTTATATGTATAGATAGATTGAGTTCGGATGGGCGCCCTCGGCTGACCAGGCCGAGGCCGCGATCATCGGCGTCCGTTCACATCCCGGCCTGCAGGCCGCGCGCACGGCCTGGCCGAGCTTGGCCCTGTAAGGCGACGCCGACAGCGCGCGCGACGCGCCTATTGTACGCCCAGCAGCTCGACGTCGAAGATCAGCGTGGCGTTGGGCGGGATCACGCCGCCAGCGCCGCGCGCGCCATACCCCTGCTCGGGCGGAATGATCAACGTGCGCTTGCCGCCGACATGCATGGTGGCCACACCGCTGTCCCAGCCGGCAATCACCTGGCCGGCGCCCAGCATGAAGCTGAACGGTTCGTTGCGGTCGCGCGAGCTGTCGAATTTGGCGCCCTTCTGGCCATTGTCGTCCAGCCAGCCGGTGTAGTGCACCCGCACCGTCTGCCCGGCCTGCGGCTCCGGCCCTGTCCCCACAACCTCGTCGTGGTAGCTGACGCCCGACGGCATCGTGGCGTACGTGTCGGCGGCGCGCGCGGTGTTGGTCATCAGCAGTACTCCGGCAAGGACGGCGGCAAGGATGTTGGTCACGGATCGGTCTCCTACATGGCCGCGGCGCGATCTTCCGAGTTCACGCCCAACTGCTTGAGCTTGCGGTGCAGCGCGCTGCGTTCCATGCCGACGAACCCGGCGGTGCGCGAGATGTTGCCGCCGAACCGCAGCAATTGCGCCTGCAGATACTGCGTCTCGAACATGTCGCGCGCCTCGCGCAGCGGCAGCGCCATCACGTCGGCGCTCGAATCGAAGTTCAGCAGAGCCGGCGCACCCGACCCGATCTCCGGCGGCAGCATCTCCGCACGGATGGGCTCGGCCGCACCACCCGGCGCCATGATCAGCAGCCAATCCATCACGTTGCGCAACTGGCGCACGTTGCCGGGCCACTCATAGGCCTGCAGCGTGGTGATCGCGTCGGCGGATAGCTCGCGCCCCGGCAGGCCGGCCGTCTCGGCCGCCCGGGCCAAGAACTGGCGCGACAGGTCGGGAATGTCCTCCCGACGCTCGCGCAGGCTGGGCAGGCGCAGCGGCACCACGGCCAGGCGGTAATACAGGTCCTCGCGGAAACGGCCGGCCGCGATTTCGGCCTGCAGATCGCGGTTCGTGGTGGCCAGCACGCGCACGTCGACCTTCACCCGGCTCGACCCGCCGATCCGCTCGAAGGTCTGGTCCTGCAACGCGCGCACGATCTTGCCCTGGGTTTCCAGCGGCATGTCGGCCACCTCGTCCAGCAGCAGGGTTCCGCCATGGGCGCGCTCCAGCACGCCGGGGCGGCGCGGCACCACGCCCGGATCCTGGCCGGCTTCCACGCCGAACAGCTCCTCCTCGAAGCGTGCGGGGTTCAGGGTCGCGCAGTTCAGAGCCACGAACGGCCCCTCGGCCCGGCGGGAGCGAGTATGGATCATCCGCGCCACCACCTCCTTGCCGCTGCCCGCCGCCCCGGTGATCAGCACGCGCGAGCCGGTAGGCGCCACACGCTCGATCTGGCTGCGCACCGCGTTAATTGCCGAGCTGGTGCCGGTGGCCGTCGCTTCCTGCCCAGCGCGCAGCCGCAGCTCGGCGTTCTCGGTAGCCAGGCGCGCCGCCTCCAGCGCCCGGCGGATGATCAGCAGCAGGCGGTCCGTCTGGAACGGCTTTTCGATGAAGTCGTAGGCGCCGTGCTGGATCGCCTGCACCGCGGTCTCGATCGTGCCGTGGCCGGATATCATCACCGCGGGCACCGTAGGTTCCTCGCGATGCAGCGTCTTGAGGATGCCCAACCCGTCCAGCTTGGAGCCCTGCAGCCACACGTCCAGCAGCACCAGCGACGGCCGGCGCGCGCGGAAGGCGGCAACGGCCGAATCCGAGTCGCCTGCCTGGCGCGTTTCGTATCCCTCGTCACGCAACAGCCCGTCGATCAGCAGCCGGATGTCCGGCTCGTCATCGACGATGAGGATTTCATGCGCCATCGGCACCTTTCGCAACCATACCGTGTTCTACGATGTCTTCGAGCAGAGCTTCGGGGAGGCTTAACGTTACGACCGCACCCTGGGTGGCACCCACTGTGCCTGAATGGTCATCGAGTGTGACCGATCCGCCATGGTCCTCCATGATCTTCTTCACGATGGCAAGCCCCAATCCGGTGCCCTTGGGCTTGTGCGTCACGTAGGGTTCGGTAAGCCGGGTACGGTCGCCTTGCGGCAGGCCGACGCCGTCATCGGTGACGGCGATCCGGACGAAACCGCCCGCCTCCACGACAGCCACGCCGATATGCCCTTGGGCGCCGTCCGGCCGTGCGCGCATGCGCACCGAATCGGCTGCGTTCATCAGCAGGTTGGTCAGCGCCTGGCCCAGCAGGCGGCGGTCGCAGGGCGCCACCGGCCCGCGTTCCGGTATGTCGGTGGCCCAGATGATGTCGGGGTGGGCGCTGCGCTGGAGGATCAGCGCCTCGCGCGCCACGCGGCCGATGTCGGCCGGCTTGATGACCGGCAGCGGCATCCGGGCAAAGGCGGAGAACTCATCGACCATGCGGCCGATGTCGCCCACGTGTCGCACGATGGTGTCGGCGCATTGGACGAAGGTTTCGGGGTCCGACGTGATTTCCCGCGCGAAACGCCGCTTCAGCCGCTCGGCGGATAGCTGGATGGGGGTCAGCGGGTTCTTGATCTCGTGGGCGATGCGGCGCGCCACGTCGGCCCAGGCGGCCTTCCGCTGGGCTGATTGCAGCTCGGTAATGTCGTCGAAGGTGACGACGAACCCCTGCGCACGGCGCCCCTTCGGCCCGCCGCCCTTGAGCACCGGCCCGATGCGCACCAACAGCGTGCGCCGCTGGCTGGGCGGGCCGATCTGTATCTCGCCGGTGACGGGCCGGGCCGGCGGGTTCATGCCCTGGGCCAGCAGCGGGCCGATCTCCGGCACACGCTCGCACAGCGCCTGCCCGGTCAGGCCCAGCAGGTCGATGCCCAGCAACGCGCTGGCCGCCCGGTTGGGCAATTGGATGCGCCCCTGGCCGTCCAGCCCGATCACGCCCGCCGAGACGCCGGACAGCACGGTTTCGGTAAACCGCCGCCGTTCGTCGATCTGGCTGTAAGCGCTCATCAGCTCGGCGCGCTGGGCGGCGAGCTGGCTGGTCATCCGGTTGAAGGCGCGGCTCAGGCCCGCCAGCTCGTCGTCGCTGGCGATCTCGGGCACCTGCACGGCCAAGTCGCCGCCGCGCACCCGCTCGGCCGCCTGCATCAGCCAGCCGACGGGCCGCGCGATCTGGTTGGCCATCACCAAACCCAGCGACACTGCGGCCGCCAGCACGAGCAGCGCCACCAGCGCGAAGATCAGCGCGAAGGTGACCTGCAGGCCGGACCGGTTCTGGTCCAGCCGCTCGTACTGCGCCACCGCGTCCTCGGTGGAGTGCATGTGCGCCAGGATGTTGGGATCGACCGGCCGTTCGATCATCATCATCAGCGGCGGGGTGGAGTTGAGCTGCACCAGCGCGCGCACCTCGGTATCGACGCCGTTGCTGAGCACGGGCACCTCGCCGGCCGCCGCGGCTTCCAGCGCGCCGGGCGGTATGTTGCCGGGGCCGATGCCGGCCATCAGCCCGGCGCTGACGCGCACCTGCATGGTGGTGGGCTCGAAGATGACCACCTCGTCCAGGCCGCGCAGCGTGGTCTGCGATTCCAGCACCTGACGGAAAGCGTCCGGCTGATCGAACATGGCGCTGGCGGCGTGCTCCAGGTCGGCCTTCATGCTGACCGCGTCGGTCTTGATCGTGTCGCGGTGTTCCGAGAGGTAGCCCTGGCTGGCCTGCAGCCCTTCGTTCAGCGCGCCCCGGATGCGGTCGTTGAACCAGAACTGTATGCCCAGCGAGAACCAGGCCGTGGCGAACACGCCCACCAAGATGGTCGGGATGACGGCCACCACGCTGAACAGCAGCACCAGCCGCACGTGCAGGCGCGAGCCGGCCGAGCCGCGGCGGCGTTCCACCCACACACGCGTCAGCCGCCCGGCCAGCGAGGCGGCCAGCAGCAGCAGCACCGACGCGTTCGAGACGACGAGTGCTGCCACCAGATGCGGCCGGATCGCCAGCGGCGCCCCGCTGGACATGAAGAAGAAGCTGCCGGCCCCCAATGCCGCGGCTGTTGCCGCCAGGGCCAGGGTGACCATGCGGCCGAGCAGGATGTCGGCGATGTGCCTGGCGCGCGATGGCGGCGGGTGGGTCAGGGCGTCCATCGGGCCAGTGTAGGGGCAAACGGTGCGCCCGTCGCCAGCCTGCGGCCATCATGCGAAGATCGCCGAAACACCGGGAGACCATCCTTGTCCACCACCACGCTGACAACCGCTTTGTCCGAGCGCGTACAGACGATCACGCTGAACCGCCCCGATCAGCTCAACGCGTTCACCGTCGGTATGGCCGAGGAACTGGTGGCCGCTTTCGAGGCTGCCAGCCTGGACGACGCCGTGGGGGCGATCGTGCTGACCGGCGCCGGCCGCGCGTTCTGCGCCGGCATGGACCTCTCGGCCGAGGGCAACGTGTTCGGCCTGAACGAGCAACTCGCGCCGACGATGGCCGACATGCAGGACCGCCTGGACGACCCCGAGATCATCGCCGGCGTGCGCGACACCGGCGGCCGGGTGACGCTGGCCATCTTCGCATGCCGCAAGCCGGTGATCGCCGCCATCAACGGCGCTGCGGTGGGCATCGGCGCCACGATGACGCTGGCGGCCGATTTCCGCATGGCGTCGGACCGCGCGCGCATCGGTTTCGTGTTCGGCCGGCTGGGGATTGTTCCCGAAGCGTGTTCCAGCTGGTTCCTGCCGCGTCTGGTGGGCATGCAGCAGGCTTTGGAGTGGTGCTACACGGCCGAGATCTTTGGCGCCGACGAAGGGCTGCGCGCGGGGCTGCTCCGTTCGGTGCACGCGCCCGACGCGCTGCTGGCCGAGGCGCAGGCGTTCGCCGCCAAGCTGATCGCCAACCGCTCGGCCGTGGCCGTGGCGCTCACGCGGCAGATGCTGTGGCGCAACGCCGCCCAGCCGCACCCGGTGGACGCGCACCGCGTGGATTCGCTGGCGATGTTCTACGCGAGTCTGGCGGATGGGCGCGAAGGCGTGCGGGCGTTCCGGGAGAAGCGCGAGCCGGTGTTCGAAGGACGCGCTTCGGCGATGCCGGCGTTTGTCGAGGGCTGGGCGAAGGGGTAGCGGCCAACTCCCTCGGTATCGGCACGATCAGCGTTGCGGTCTGCCGGCCTGGATGCGGACATAGGCGAGTTCCACCGAAGGCCAGAGTTTATCGAACGCCGCTTCCGGGCAACCGAGCACTGCATAGCTTGCGAGCAGCACGGCGGGATGCATGCCGCCTGCTCCCGCGGCCTGGGCCAGGTAGTCGCCGGTTCCCTCCTCCAGCGCGGCCTGACAATCCGGTCTCAAGTTCAGGCTTGCCACGATATGCCGCGCGGCCGCCAAATCCTGTTCCGGCAGCCTGGCGCCCGAATGATCTCCCTCTCCCTTCGAGCCCAGAGCGCTGGCGGCTTGCGACACCTTCGTCCAGTAGGGTGCCAGGGAGGGCGACGGGCACAGGCGAACGGTCCGGACAAGCAAGTCGTGCACGGCAAGCGTGCGGGCCCCGTCTGCCTCCGGAGTGTCCGATAACGCGATCGTCGCGGCCCTGCCGACCATCGCCCGGCAATCGGGCGCAAGCGGCAGCAGGGCAGCCTCATGGATGACGGTGCCGCTACTGGCCGGCTGGGCCGGGGCCGGTCGCGCCGAACACAGTATCAGCAACGCGAACAAAATGCGGGAGGCGCGGTTCATGGCTGCTCACGAGTCCGAAATGCCGCGTTCCACATAACCGCCCGTGCCCTTTATCACGCCGCTGAACGTGCGGATGCTGTCGTTGATCGCACCCTTGTCGTGGACGCGTATGGAAACGGGGAGCATCGGTGAGTCGCCGGCAGCCGGATCGTCGAATTCGACGGTGACGTCCACGTGGTGCGGAAAATACACATCGGCTTTTTCCACTTCGACCCGGACGTTCTTGATGTAGTGCCCCTTGCCCTTGTAGGTGCAATTGGAGTCCCACTTGACCGACATCTGCACGAAGACCTTGGTCAGGCCCAGGATTTTTCGCTCGTACCGGTACGTGACCGGGCCGCCCAGTTCGCCATCGGTGACATCCTTCAGCGCTACCCCGGCCGGCACGACGGCGCGTTGGCTGTTTTGGGGCGTGGCTACCGACGTGTTGTCGCGCAACACCTTCGTGGTGCGCTCGCCCAGTGATACGATCTTGTCGGCAACGTCCACCGCCTTGTCGGCCACATCGACGGCCTTGCCCGCCGTGTCCACGGCACTGCCTGCCTTGTCGAGCACGGAGCCGCTTGCCGGTGTCGAGCCCTTGGGCGGCACGGCGTGGGCTGGCGGACGCGGCTTGCCGATCTCGCCCACGGACCCATCCGGCGGCTGAGAGCCTGCACTCGCCTGTTCGTCCGTGTCCGACCCGCCTTCACGAGCGCCAGCCTTGTCCTGAGCCTTGTTGGAGACGAGAACGGCAATGATCTCGTCGTCCTCCGTCTGCTGTCCTTGTCCCTGCCGATCCGTCGCTGCCGCCGTGCCGGCGAGGGCCGGAGCGTTCCCGGCGGACGGGGGAGCGCCGCCCATCGATGTCGCTTTGGCCTTACTGGGATACGTTCTGGGATCGACACCGAAAGTGTCGAGAACCCACGCGTCCTTTTCCTCGTCGGTGCTCAAATCCGCCTCCCTTCTCACTGTTGCCTATGCCGATAGCCTGGACACCAACCGCAGCGCCACGCTCAGGCCCTCCAGTTGGTAGTGCGGCCGCAGCATGAACGTTGCGTCGTACTGACCCGGCGCGTCTGCCCGTTCGGTCACCACCACCTTTGCCTCCTGGAGCGGGTGGGTGGCCTTCCAATCGTCCGAACTGGTCTCAGGCGAGCCATCCACGTAGCGGCCCAGCCAGGCATTGAGCCAGCGCTGCAGTTGGGTGCGGGACGACATGGAACCGACCTTGTCGCGCACCATGCACTTGAGGAAATGCGCGAAGCGGCAGCACGCCATGATGTACGGTAGCCGGGCGGAGATGACGGCGTTGGCACTGGCGGCGGCATCGTCGTACACGGCCGGTTTCTGCAACGACTGCGCGCTGACAAAGGCGGCGATGCCTTCGTTCTTGCGCTGCAGCAACGGGATCAGGCCGCTGGCGGCCAGATCGGCCTCCCGCCGCTCGCTGATGGCGATCTCGATCACCCCGCGCAGATCGGTCTGGCCGTCGGCGGTAGGGAATACCGGCACCGGCAGGCCCTCCACCACGCCGCCGCTGTCCACGCCGCGTATCCGGGTGCACCAGCCGTAAAGCGTGAAGGCGCGCGCCATGTTTGCCGCCAGCGCGTAGGCCGCGTTGGCCCAGACGTAGCTCGTGTTGTCGGGCCCTTCCGCATCCTCCTCGAAGGCGAACGCCTCCACCGGGTCGGTCGCCGCCCCATAGGGCAGGCGCGTCAGGAAACGCGGCATGCAGAGGCCGAGATACAGCGAATCGATGGAGGCGCGCAGCGCCCGCCAGCTCGTGTATTCCGGCGTCTCGAAGATGCGCACCAGGTCGCGCGGGTTGGCCAGCTCCGCCCACGTCTCCATGTGCATCAGGCTGGGTGCCGCGCCGGTGATGAAAGGAGCGTGTGCCGCTGCTGCAATCATCGCCATGTCGGCGAGCAGTTGGGTGTCCTCCGGCCGGTGATCGAGCAGGTAGTCGCCCACCAGCACGGCAAAAGGCTCGCCGCCGAGCTGGCCGAACTCCTCCTCGTAGATCTTGCGGAAGATCGGGCTCTGGTCCCAGGCGGTGCCGCGGTATTTGCGCAGCGTGCGCACCAACTCGCGCTTGGAGATGTTGAACAGGCGGATCTTCAGCTCGGGCCCCGGGTCGGCGCCCCGCACCAGGAAGTGCAAGCCGCGCCAGCTCGCCTCCAGCGCCTGGAAATCGGGGTGGTGCAGGATGGCGTTGACGTGGCGGCAAAGGGTGCGGTCGATGTCGGCGCATAACGATTCCAGAATCCGGCGCGCGGGACCGGCGGGGCGAACGGCCGTGGCGAGAAGCCGGCGCGCCAGCTCCTGCATGGCCGGGCGCAGCTCTTCGGGAAAGGCGGGCGCGGCCGGCTGGCGGTGCAGCAGCACGGTGGCGTCCGGATCGAGATCGCCCGGGAGCGGCCCCGCTTCGAGCACGTCGCTAATTGATCGACACCGCGCCGCCGGTCAGCGTCAGCGCACCGCCGGCCGCGATCGTGACGTCGCTGCCGTTGATGGTGACGGAGGCCGCGTTGATGGCAACCCCGCCGGGGGTGATCTTGACGCTGCTGCCACCAACGATCAGTTCGATCGACTGCGCGGCCTCGATGGTGCTGCCACCGGCCGAGACGACGATCTTGTGGTTCGCCGTGCTGACCGTGGTGGTGCAGTTGCCCTGGGCGATGGTGACGCTGCGGTCGCCCAATTGCACGTTCAGCGTGTCGTTCCCCTGAACGACAACGCGGTTGAAATCCTTCTGCGCCTGGAAATAGACCTCCTCGCTGCCCTTCTTGTCCTCGAACCGCAGCTCGTTGTAGCCGCCGCCGCCGGGGCTGGAATTGGTCTTGATCGTGGTGCGCGTCTTGTTGTCGGGCAGGCCGTAGGGCACCACCACGTTGGCGTTGTAGACACGCCCGGTGATCACCGGGCGGTCCGGGCTGCCTTCCAGGAACGTGACGATGACTTCCTCGCCCACCCGCGGGATGGACATGCCGCCGAAGCCCTGGCCGGCGGCCAGTTGCGAGACGCGTATCCAGCAACTGGCCGTCTCATCCTGGGCGGCGCTGCGGTCCCAGTAGAACTTCACCTTCACCCGGCCGTACTGGTCGGTGGTGATCTCGTCGCCGGCCGCACCCACCACCTTGGCCGATTGCGGGCCGCGTATCATCGGGCGTGCGACGGTCATGTCCGGGCGGAACGGCACCGTCTCCGGCAGCGCCTCGAAGGTGTTGCGATACGTGTCGGTCAGGTCGCCCTGGGTGCCGGACTTGCTGTCGCCCATGCCGATCGTGGTCGTGCTCTTGGTGATCAGGTAGGACTGGTTCATCGCGTCCTCCTGGAAGCCGCCCATGCTCATTTTGACGCCGGTGCGCAGGCCGCGCGCGTTGGAGGCACCCCCCATCTGGTGCCGCCGAGCTACCAGGTTCTGCATGCGCACATCGGCCAGCGCCTGGCCATGCGCCGCGGTGTCGTAGGTGCCGGGGTAGTTGAACACCTCGAACCCGTTATGCGTGTGCGCGCCGGGCTGCATGGATTTCGAGGTCAGGTCGGCGCTGGGCGTAGTAAAATTGTAGGCGCGCGCAGAAACGGCGCCGGGCTGCAGCTTGGTTTTCGACGAGAACGACCAGATGTGGTCGTCCACCGTCCGGCTTTCCGTCATGTCGCGCGAATAGGGTATCTCGTCCGGCAGGGCGGTGTGGGAATTCGGGTCGTCGGCGAAGACGATCGAATGGCTGCCTTCCTCATGCTCATAATAATAGTAGATGCCGTACAACTCCATCAGCCGTGTCACGAAATCGAGCGAGGATTCGTGGTATTGCACGCAGTTTTCCATCGGGATTTCACCGCTCTGGTTCTGCCGCTTGTCGCTGAAATCGGAGAAGCCGTTGTCGCGGAAAACCGACGTGATGACCTGCCAGGCCGTCTGGTTCTGATAGATCTTGCAGTCGTGCACGCGCGACAGCAGCCAGATCCAGGGCTTGAGCTCGATGTGGTAGCGATAGGCGCCCTGGGTCATGCCCGCGTATTCGACATGCACCATGATGCCGTTGAAATAGCGTGTCGGCCTCTCGCTGGCCGATGGCTGGGAGCCGCCGGTCGGGCTCGATTGCGATTGCGGCGGCGGGGCGGATTGCTTCAGCGTCAGGGTCAGCGAGGAGCCGAGAAGCGCGATCAGCTGCCCGGTGGCCATGTTGGACGAGACGTCCAACGTCATGTCGAACGGCTTGTTCAGCTCTTCGGTGACCGTCAGCCCGTCGAACACGAAGTCGATTTGCGCCGGCGGGTTCAGCGTGATCGTGGCGTACGGGTTGTCGTTCGTGACCGGTGCGTCGGTGGTGCCGCTGCTGTTGCTGCCACTGCTGTCGCTGCTGACGCTATCCAACATCGCACGATCCCTTCAATAGGAAGGCCGCGGCTCTGCCCCGTACCCCCACGCGAAAGCCTGCTTCGCCCCCAACGCGAAAGCGTGCTTCGCCCCCACGCGAAAGCGTGCTCCGCCCCCACGCGAAGCGTGCTCCGCACGACGGCCTTGAGGCCCCAGACCCCGACACCTAATCACAATTTAGCCGGACAACGGAACGACCGAAGCGCGCCCATGGTGAACGGGTTGCGCACGCTGCTGGCGTTCAGCTCGAACGCAGCCTGGCCCTCCGGCGAGGCGAACACCAGGCGGAAGCGGTCGGGCTGGCCGCTCGGCTGCACCTGGGCCGCGTCCATCAGCCGCAGCAACGCCCAGGGCCCGTCCTTCTCGATCACCGTCTCGTGCCCGCCGGTATTGGGCGTAATGGTCACACGTACCAGTGTCTTGCCGTTCGAAGGCCATTGGAAGCTGGTCGATTCCGTGGGGCCGTGGTCGTAGCTCATCGGCTGGCCGGCGATGTCGAGCGTGATGCGGCGTATGCGCGAATCCAGCGTCACGGGAACCAACTGGAACTTTACCTGCATCTGGCCGCCGGACGAGAACAGCGCGTCGCGTATCTGGGCCGCGCGCTCGAACTCGGTCAGCGTGCCGGGCTGCAGGCCGAGCGAGACGTGGTCGGCCGATTGCCAGCGCCAGGGCGAATGGGTCGTGTCGACCAGTTGGGCGAGGTTCTCGTTGAAGAACGTGTCGACCAGCCCGGCCGGCCCCAGCAGCCGGCCGAAATCGTCGACCGGCACGTCGGACGCGCTGCCCGCCACGAACGGATAGCGGCCGAACGCCGCCTCGCAGAGCGGCAGCACCTTGCTGCGCCATGCGTCGGTGATCTGCTGGCTGGCGCCCGAGCTGGTGACGGAGCTGCCGCTTTGCGACACGGTCTGCAGCATCGCCGCGATCGGCTTGGGCAGGTCCTTCGAGATGGATTGCAGCTGCGCCGCCGGGCTGCCGCCGCCCCCGCCACCGCCGCCGCCCTTCACCACGCTGAGCAGCGCCTGGCCCTGGTTGGCCGAGGACGAGACCTGGTTAAAGTTCTGGTACATCACGCCCATCTTGCCGATCGCCGCTTCCATCGCGGAGGGCTGACCATCGGCCCCCGCCACGAAATCGTGCACCCAGCGGAAATGCGCGTCCACGCGGGTGGCGGGATCGACCGGCTTGCCGGTTCCGCCCGCACCGCCGCTAAAGCTTTCGCCCAGCAGGTTGGCGATCTCGTTCTCCTGCCGGCTCAGCCCCATGCGGCCTTCCAGCGTGGCAAAGCCGGCGGCGCGCTTGCCCACGCGGGCCAGCGAACTTTCGGCCTTCGCCGCGGCGGCAGTGGCAGCGCCGGTCTTGCTGAGCTGGGTTTGCGTATCGATCGACTGCATCAGGTCGCGCAGCGGGCTGTCGGGCGCCTGCAACAGGTTCAACTCGTCTATCCCCTGCTGCAAATTGCCGAACGGCTTGACCGCGATGTCGGCCAGCAATGCATCCCAGCGTCGGGTGTAGTCGTCGAGGTAAAGGCCCACCACGTCGCGGCGGAGGCGGCTGGTTTCGGCTACGGTTCCGGCCACGCCGCGGCTGGGCAGGCCAAGCACCCAGCCGTCCTCGGCGATGTCCTGCGTGACCGTGGGCAGGACCGGCAGCAGCGTGGAGTGGTAGCCGCTATGGGTGTAGATGCCCGGCACACCCGAGGCGAGCTTGCGGCCGGAGCGCAGGAAGAACACGCGGTTGCCGCCGGGGCCGGCATTGTCGGCCACCGTCCACTCCGGCAGCTCGCGTATGCGGCGGCTGCGCAGGATTCGGCTGTAGCTGTACTCGGCCAGCGGCTCCTGCGTGAGGATGCTGCGCACCTGCGCCACCAGCGGGCCGTCGAGCGGCAGCGGCGAGAGCGGGCGCTCAAGCATCGCCGCCGCATGGTCCAGCAGCGCCTGCCGGCCCGCCGCGTCGTCCTCGCCCGGGAAGGCGCTGGCCAGGTCGGCCTGCAGCCACTGTTCCACCAGGCCCGGATCGAGCGGTCCCTGGCGGCCGAGGATCAGGTATACTTTCAGCAGTTCGTAAAGCGCGTCCGGCCTGCTGAGGTTCTCCCGCAGCTCGGACTCCAGCCGCGCCAGCAGTCGCGGCAGCAGAACCGCGTTCAGCGCGCGGTAATAGGCGTCCACGGCCGCCTCGGTCAGCTTGCGGCCCTGGTATAGCCCGAAGGTCAGGCTGATCGGCGTGGCAGCGTCGCGGTCTGCGTAGCCGCCGCGCAGGTCGCGCAGGAGCTGCAAGGGCGGCAGCACCGGCGGCAGCTCGGTGTCCATCGGCCCACGCTCGGCCAGCGTGCGGAAGGCGGTGTTGTACTGCTGCGTCTCGTCGTGCACCTGGGCGATCATGGCCAGGTTGCCGAAGTAGCTGGCGGTCCAAAAGCCGGTCAGCAGCAGCACGAAGCCGCCGGCGGTGGCGTAGGCGCCGATGCTGATCCAGCGCGCCCGCGCCTCCAGCCGCTTGTCGGTGCTGACCAGGCCGGCCTCGCGGAACACCACGTCGCGCATCAGGCGCGAGAGGAAGTAGCTGCGCCCCGTCCCGCTGAACGCGGTGACGGCCTGACGCTGCAGGCCGAACTGCCCGGCCATGGCGCCCAACAGCCGGTCGATAGGCGTGCCGTCCTGCGTGCCGCTGGCCAGGTAAACGCCGCGCAGCAGCGGACGCGCCTCCAGCCGGCTGGGGCGGAAAATCTCGTCGAGGAAGTCGCGCGCGGTGTCGCGCAGCGAGGCTACCTGCTGCGGAAAGCCGTAGATCAGCCGGCGGCGCTGCACGTCGGTCTCACGGTTCACGCATTCCAGCATGCGGTCGTTCAACCGGGCCAGCAGCGCGTCGAACTCGGCGGCGAAGCCGGCCACCGCGCCGCCTTCGGACTTCTCGTCATCCAGCGGCAGCGTCAGGCCCCAGACCTGCTCGCGCTCCTCGCGTCCGAAACCGTCGAAGAACTCCACAAAGCCGGCGATCAAATCGGCCTTGGTGAAGAGAACATAGACCGGCACCCGCACGCCCAACTCGTCGTGCAGCTCGCGTATCCGGCGGCGCATCGCCATCGCGTGGGCGTGGCGCTCGGCGTCGCTCAGCTCGGAGAGGTCGGACAGGCTGATGGCCAGGATCACGCCGTTCAGCGGCTGGCGCCGGCGGTTCTTCTTCAGCAGGCGCAGGAAGCCGGTCCAGGCGGCGGCGTCCACGGTGGCCTGGCTGTCCTGGGTGGTGTAGCGGCCGGCGGTGTCGATCAGCACCGCCTCGTCGGTGAACCACCAGTCGCAGTTGCGGGTGCCGCCGACGCCGCCGATGGCGTGCGCGCCGTGCGTCTCGGCCAGCGGAAAGCGCAGGCCGCTGTTGACCAGCGCCGTGGTCTTGCCGGCGCCGGGCGGCCCGATGAACATGTACCAGGGAAGCTGATAAAGCCGCCGTCCGGACCGCCCGCCCAGCTTGGCGTGGCGCAGATCCTTCAGCGCGGTGCGCAGCCGGGCCGACAGCACCGCCATCTCTTCGGCGGTGGCCGTAGCATCGGCGTCGGGCGCCGGGGCTGCCAGGCCTTCGGCCAGGCCCTTGTCCTTGCGGGCGGCGTGCAGGTCCTGCGTCAGGTTCAGCACGAGCCACAGGGCGACGAGCATCGCGATCACGACGATGCGGACCGTGGGTGAGTCGAGCGGGTGGGCTTCACCGAAGCCGATCAGCGGGCCGAAGAACCAGATCAGCGTGCCGAGCACCAGCACGCCGAGGAACGTCTTGGTCCAGCGCGAGCGCAGGATGCGGTAGTAGAGGTTCATGGCTCCGCCGCCCGCACCAGGACGATCTCGGTCCGCCGGTTCTGCTGGCGGCCGTCCGGCGTGTCGTTGGCGGCCAGCGGCGAGGCTTCGCCGCGCCCCTCGGCATGGATGCGCCCATGGTCGGACAGATGCTTTTCGATCAGCGCGCTGACGGCCTGCGCACGGGCCAGGCTGAGCTGGAAATTCGAGGGGAAGCGCACCGTATGGATCGGCTGGTTGTCGGTATAGCCGTTGACGATCACCTGGCCGCGCTCGCTCTCCAGCGCGTCGCCGATGCGCTGCATCAGGTTGTCGTGCTCGTGGCCCAGCTCGGCCGAGCCGGAGGCGAACATGGACCGGTTGGCGATGCGCACGGTGACTGATTGCGCGTCCTCCATCACGGTCACCAGGCCGGCCGCGATCTCGGGGGCCAGGAACTTGTGTAGTTTGGCCGCCGCTCCGCCCTGCACCACCGCGGCCGGTGGCGGCGGGGG